>JAUIGC010000325.1 GCA_030429835.1 Bacteroidia bacterium | reverse complement strand
ACGGAACGATCAAACTCTGGGAATTCAACACCATATTCAGGATTGTATATGTTGAATGGGGTGGCGGTATCTACGGGAAGTGTAACCGAGAAATCGGCCCAATAGGATTTTTCACTAAAATCGAAGCCTCCCAATATTTTATGGGAAACTGCGCCAGTATTAAAGGCACCGTTGATATATAATTGCGCATATTTACCGACGGATAGGGCATCCCATTGCGAGATTGTTCTAATAGCATCCCCGGTAGCACTGTCGAGTCCACCGATCCAAGCAGAGTTACCAACTTGATCATATCTTAGATATGCCATTTGACCTTCGACGCTCCAATTATCGTTGAACTCGTGTTTGGCATTCAGGAAAAAAGTAACTTCTTGAATGTCGGTTTTAGGATAGTTGGTGTCCACAAAATTGAAATCACGGGGAAGGCTGGCGTAACCATCTTCTACGGGGGCAAAAATATAGGCCGAACCGAGGAACGACTCCGCATCTTGCAAATTAATTTCAGCTGTGATGGAGGTCTTTTCACTGAATTTGTACGTTAGGGCAGGAGCGATGCCAAATCTATCGGTTTGCTCATTGCCTCTGTGGCTATCCGTAGTTTGATACATGGCATTGAAACGATAGAGTAGTTTTCCGTTATCGGATGCCTTACCACCTACATCTACCGTACCGCGATAGAAATCAAAGCTTCCCGCCGTGAAAGATGCGTTGGCAATAAATTCTTCCGTTGGTTTTTTGGTCACCACATTATAGAAACCACCAGGTTCCCCAGCGGACATCATAAAACCTGCGGGACCTTTTACAAATTCAATACGTTCCACGGTATTCATGTCTTCGGCCAATGGTCCCCAACTGTCCTGCACGTTTACTCCGTTTCTAAAAGCGGGTAAGCGAAAACCACGCATGTTTATTCTGGCAAATTGACCCCAGTGCTCCAACATGGTCACGCCACTTACGTTTCTGGTGAGGCCATCCATAATGGTGGTTACCTGTTGGTCTTGTAATAGTTCGTTGCTGATGACCTGAATGTTCTGTGGGAGCTTTACCAGTTCTGTTTTTAATCGTAAGGACTGGGATGGTTTACGTTGAACGTACTTGTTTTGGTGGCCTTCCACGGTAACTTCATTAAGTTGTTCCAGGGTTTCTATGAGTACAATGGTACCGAGCTGTGTCTTTTCGTTGGACTTTATGAGTACGGACACTTCTTTTTTTGAAAAGCCTAAGGAAGAAAGCCTAAGAGTATAGTTTCCTGGGCTCAAATTTTCTATGGTAAAGTACCCTTGGATGTTGGACATTGTTCCCTTATTGGAGCCCTTGATCATTATATTGGCGTCCGAAATAGGGGAATTTGAAGTTGTCATGACCCGGCCATTTAAGCTACCTGTTTGGGCGGAAAGTGTTGCTACACAGATTATGAAAAGAAATAAAGTATAAAAATTTTTCATTTAATTTTAATTATATTTAATTAGTCTAAATAAATTTGATGCGAAAATAATAAGACATTGGTAATGCGAACGGACGGAAAATGGTAAAAAAAAGACGCGATAATACAACGGTTCAAGCGGCGGAGACAAGGCTTGACCATATACTCCTAACTGAATTACTGGGCAATCCTATGGAGAAGTATGAGGACAAGGATTATTCCTTTACATCCTATGACCTTAGGGAAGAATTTGGTACAGGGCAGATTTTACAGGCTTCAATGGATGACGTTATGATTACCCTGAACTTTTTTGAATTGAAAGAAGATGTCCTCTTTAAAAGAAGGATTGCCGAGGACTTTATTCAGCTATCCTTTTTAATGGAAGGTGAAAAGGTGGTTAGCTTAAAAGGGAAGGAGTTTTTTTTGGAAAGCGGTGATTCCTATCTGGTTAATGTAAGACCGTTAGACAGTGAATT
>JAUIGC010000114.1 GCA_030429835.1 Bacteroidia bacterium | reverse complement strand
TTATACTTCGATTCCCAAAGCGCTTCCATCTCCCCCACCCGTTTATGTAATTGCTCAGCGGCTTCTTGGGTTTTGGCCGTTGGTTGGGCATCGGTTTTTTGCAAGACGTTGAGCAAAAAGAGCAATTTGGATTGCAATCCGACAAGCGTTTCGTCTTCCAGCTCCGCCGCATAGATACTTCCATAAATCAAATCGCCATCCTCCGGGGCGCCATCGCCTCTGAAGGCCATCAACTTTTCCTTCTTTCTACCTTTTGCAGAACTGGTATCAATCGCTTTCCGTATCTCCTGCAATCTCCCATAATCGGTATAGGTCTGCAGGGACAGGTCGGTCTGGAGCGCAAGGGCTTCCTCGCTCATGTCGGAACGGGGATCCAGTATTACCGTGATGTTTTTTTCTAAAATTTTTCCATCGACCTTCAGTTGGACTTTATAGGTTCCCGGCGCGACAAAAGGTCCTTCGGGTCCGCTAGGCGTATCGTATTGCACCGCAGCAATGGCAAAGGCCCGATTAGCCCCCTGCGGCTCCTTATACCGTAGATTCCAAACGAATCGGTGGTGGCCGGGTTCGCCCGACAAACCTTTGAACGGACGTATCCAATAGGTAGGATGCTGCATTTTGGTCGTATCCAACACTTCCGCCCTATCTTCACTGGAAAAATGGTTTACCAACCCACCTTCCGAATCCAATATGTTGAGCTCTACCTTTTGGGCATCGGCTCCTAGATAATAGTCGATAAAGGCGCCATCCGGCGGATTCTCTCCCGTAGGTTCCTCCGGGGGCAAGGGCGTATCGCTAAACATATTGAACCGTACCCGGTAGGCATCGCTGGGTGAAAACAAATAGGCGTTTTGGCCGGAGAGGCTGGCCAATTCCCGCAACGGACTTACATCGTCCAAAATCCAAATGGAGCGACCGTGCGTCCCGATGACCAAATCGTTTTCATGAACGACCAAATCCCGAATGGAGGATGCGGGCATGTTCATGCGAAGGGACTGCCAAGAGGCCCCATCATCGGCCGAAAAATAGACTTCCCGCTCCGTTCCGGCATACAGCAGTCCTTGTTGTTTTGGGTCTTCACGCACCACGTTTACCGGTCCGGAGGGATTCATCCCGGAAACGACTTCTTCCCAAGTTTCCCCAAAGTCATGGGTCTTGTACATATGGGGGAGCATATCGTCCTTTCGTATGGCATTTACCGCCACATAGGCGGTTCCGGCATCAAAATGCCCGGCATCAATCTGTGAAATTTTATCCCAAGAAGTAATGGAGGTCGGTGTTACGTTGGTCCAGGTTTTGCCCCCATCCCGGGTCACCTGAATGAGGCCATCGTCCGTACCCGCCCAAATAATGTCCTTGTCCAAGGGCGAAGGTCCAATAGCATACACGATGGCACGTTGCGGCATATTTTCCATGGCATCGGTTTTGTAATCACCCACACTGGCCGGCACTTCGGGTCGGGCTCTGGTGAGGTCGCCACTGATCTGTTCCCAATGCTGTCCCCCATCATGGGTTTTCCAAATCACATTCGTACCGAACAACAACATGCTGTCATCGGCCGGATGAAACAACAAGGGCATCGTACGCAGGTATCGAAAATCGCGGGAGCGCAACACTTCGGGACCCACATACTGCGACTGACCCGTTTTTTTATTGAAACGAATGACGCGACCGCCATAAACGATGTTATTATCCAAAGGGTCCGGAGCGACATATGCATATTCATCGGCACCCACACCCATAAATTCCCGAAACGAGATTTGGCCCCCATTGCTCCTACTGGCAATGCCAATAGCGCCACTTTCCTGTTGGCCGCCGTACACCCAATACGGAAATTGGTTGTCCGTAGTTACATGGTACAATTGTGACGTGGGCTGGTTATACCAAGAACTCCACGTGTCCCCACCGTTTACGGTGATTACGGCACCTTGATCGGCGGCAAAAAGCATGATTTCCGGATGCTGGGGATTGATCCATATCCTGTGGTAGTCGTCCCCACCCGGGGCGCCTTTGATAGAGGTCCACGTTTTACCGCCGTCTACCGATTTGTAGGAGGCCACATTCCCCACAAACACCACATTTTCATCCTTGGGATGTACCTTGATTTCGGCAAAATCACTGCCCCGGCCCCACAATCGGTTTTCCGTGGTGACGAGGCTCCAGCTTTCGCCGGCATCGGCACTGGTATAGACCCCGCCCTTTTCACGGGCATCGACCGTGGCATATAGGCGCTTGGAATTGCTGGCCGATAGTGCCACTCCTACCCTACCCAGGCCCTCTTCCGCCCCGGGGAGTCCGTTGGTTAGTTGTCGCCAAGTGTCCCCACCATCGGTGGATTTGTAGAGTCCGCTGTTAGGACCACTAAATTTGGCATTCTCCCAGGGTCCTTCCTGATGTTCCCACATTGCGGCGAATAGGATGTTGGGATTATTGGGATCTAGCTCCACTTGGATCGCCCCGGTATTGGGGTTGATATACAAGGTCTTTTTCCATGTTTTTCCACCATCTACCGATTTAAAAATGCCCCGCATTTCATTGGCCCCATACGGATGGCCCAAACCGGCGACATACACCACATCCGGATTGGTAGGATGTACGATCACCCGACTCACTTGTTGGATATCTTCCAGACCGATATGTTCCCAGCTTTTACCGCCATTGGTGGATTTAAACATCCCGTCCCCTACGGCAAGGTCCGGCCGGTGCAGCCCTTCGCCGGTACCGACATAAATCACATTGGGGTCCGAGGGCGAAACCGCCAAATCCCCCACGGAACCTGTGGGCACGTCATCAAAAATGGGGTTCCAGGTACGTCCATAATCATCTGTTTTCCATACCCCGCCATTGTTTACCCCAATAAAGAATACATTGGGTTGGGAAGGCAAGCCCACCGCACCTACGGTTCTACCGCCACGGAAGGGCCCGATCATCCTGTATTCCAGATCTTGGTAATAGGATGGATCTACTTGGGCCAGGGACGAAATAGCTACCAAAAGGCAAAGGATGCAAAGAGCGGTTTTTAGGTTGGTGGTTTTCATGGTCTTGGCTTTTAATAATAGGTTCTTTTTAGGGTATAAGGCATGAGCACTATACCGCCCAAAAAGATACTACTTTTCTGTTATGAAATTATTAGCACTTACCAAAAGTCCTATTCAATAGGTATAATTGCTGAAGAATGAGAGGTTTTAGAATTTTAAGAGTAATGATGGGAATTGAAAATCTACGTTGAAAATTATTTAATATTTTAAACAACAAATAAGGCCATGTAACTAAAAATCTTCTTTTTTCAGTTAATTTCTATAATTTCGAGGAAGAGGTGGACCTAGTGAAAATTTCCTTTTGATTCACGAAATCATCTTTTAAATATCCAATTAGTATGGAGTTTTCTTGAAGAGATTCAGATGAGCGTGAAGAACTGGTAGGTTTACCAGTCTGCCTTTCTGTATAACTCGCGTGATCATTTCTTTGGAATGTAGGTTCTGGTCTCTCAGGTACACCGTGAAACATAAATCTTTCGAAACGCCTTATGATTTTTGATTTACTCATTGTTTTTTAAGGAGTGCAAATTTAATAATTAATTATTCATTAAAAAAAGTTATTTGTTTTTCTTCAAAGTTATTTTTAAAGCTTCTTGACTTATATTTAAAATGAACTCTGTAATCTCGTATACATCAGTTAGTTCTATTGGGTAAATATTGTTTCTTTCATATTCTTTAATTTTTGATTCCACAAGGGGTTCTTTCGAAACCCAAATACCTAACGGTCTCTGGCCTTTTAGTTTTTCACCAGTGTTGGCAAGTAATGATGCGATTACTCTATCTGAAAGTGTTTGACCTGAAAGTCCGATGAAAAGACATGTACTTGATTCTAAAAGAGTTCTAATTTTTTCAAACCAAGGGTCATATGGATTGCCTAGTCTTTTGTTGGCATCATGTAAACCTAGTATAATAAAATTACTTGTTGTTTTGCCCACCGAAGGATGAGGAACAAATCCGTGAGGATGAAAAATTCTAACATCTTCAGAACCCTCTAAAGTGGGAATTTCATAAATGGAACTAACCATGAAACCATATAATTGAAGATACCATTCCAACATGCTATCATAGTTCAAAGTGATTACGTTACGAACGTGACCTCTTTTACTACCTATCAATAAAGATGATATAGCAATTAATAGATGGTTTTCATAGGCCAATTTAACATCCAACTCATCCTTGTCACGATATAAAATACTTCTAATTTCATTTATTAATATTTTAGTGTCCTGTAACTTATCTAAAACTTCATCAGCAGCTCTCTGTAAATCTTCAGCTGAAACTGAACTAGTAAGAGAAGGAAGGCCAACTTTAATTCTTAATTCATTTACTAATTCCAACCAATTCGGGAGACCAAAACCTTTTGAGGTACCAGCACCCAAAAAGAGCATTAGATTTCCTCTTACTAATTGTTTTGCTAAAAATTGAATTGCATAACTTTTTTCTTTTAATTCTTCAAAAGCCATTATTCTTTATCCTCCTTAAGATTATTTACTGGGTTTATAGGTGTCTCAATTAGACATTCCATCTTATTAATATGTTCAAAAACTAGTGGTACGGTTGTAATATTGTTTCCAGTAGAATGCATATAGAATTTGTAATTACCATATTTATCCACGTGCATTGCAGATTTGGTATTCGGAATATTGGGTTTATTTGAAATTGAAGTACTTGATTTTAGAATACATTTTTCAAGCTTACATTTGCCCTCAAGTATTTTCTCTTTGAAAATAGATTTGTAAAGCATCGAATCCAAAGGCTTATCACCATCCAATTTTACAGAAGACAAGGCCGACTCCTCCGTTAAAGTTAAATTTACACTGCTAAAAAAATAGCTAATATCATTATCAACATAGTCTGTATGCTCATCGTTACTCTTTATTAATTTGTCTAAATCAACCTTAACAAAAGTATTTTTACTCAATAATTTATGATTATTTATTAGACTTTCAATTACAACTTTAGTAAGCAATTTAAAAGGTAAACAAAGAATTGAAATCTTAAGTTTAACTAAGTTAATAAGCATTGAATCATATTTAAAAGGAGCCATATTGTTTCCTTTAACTGAAAAATCCTGCTCACCCCTATAAAATGGGATATTGCTTATAATGGATAACTGTAGAATTTCAATTTCATCAATTTCATCATAGTTTTTTTCAATTTTAAAACCAAGCTCCTTTAAAAGTGATTCATTCTTTAAAATATCAGTTTCAGACTTGATTGCAACCAAATGGAAGTATCGTTGCGGGTTGATTAATTCAAAAATGGCCATATTTTTAAAATTAAGTTTTTGAATTCATTGCTAGAAAATGGAAAGAGGTTGCCCTTTCCAAATCTTCAATGCCATATTTATTATTTAATATTTTAATCATGGAATTAAAAAGATAAGGTATCGGACAATCTATTTTCAAATCATAGAAATCATTTGACATTTTATAAACTAACTCTTCTTCGTCGTGTTCATCGTCTCTTTCAAAGGATATATATTCGTCCTCTAATAATTTTGCTCTAATTGTCTGAGAATAAAAAACTTTCATAACTAAATCCACTATAATCAACGAATTTTTAAAAGCAAGAAAATAGCTATTTTTTAATAAATCATCGTCATTTAAAACTTCTTTTAATTTAGCTGCAATTGGAAAATCAGTGTTTTCGGGAAAATTGTTTTCTACAATTTCTTTAAATTTTTCAACTGATAATAACCATCGCTCATATGGGTTATTGTCATACTTTGAAGCAATAGCCAATAATGAACGAAGTATGTACTGCCTAATATCTGCATTGATATGTGGCACAGCTGACCAAGAACACCAAATCAGGGGTATATATTTTGTAGTCCTTCCACCATAGAAATAATGTAGATCTAGTACGTGAACAAATATTTCGTTTAAGTTTCTATATTCATTCCTAAATAAATTCCAAAAATCTGTTTGAGGTGGTACATCTACTCTGATGCCATCATCAGTATAAGAAGACTCGTACCTCATTTCATTTGTAAGAGAACCACAATGTGAAGAATTGCAACAGTATGAGAGAATTATATTTCGGATAGAATCTATCAGTGAATATTCGGGTACGTTCTCATCGAGCATTTTACTTAAGTATCTATGGTAAAAAGCATCAAAATTTGTTTCTGCAGTATTTTCTTCCGAACCATAAAAAACTGAATTTAAAATTAGTCTCACGTGCGAATGAAGCATTTCATGTGTTATTGTCATCAAGCTCCACTCTAATGATAAGCCGGAGGTAATTGAATTTACCGCAGCTGTTATCGAATACTCTGTTTCCCTAAAACCTAATCTGGAACTAAAATAAGCGAGTTTATGCCCATCATTACGGTTATTAATGCGCTCAAACGATTCAATATTTTGAATGGCCCATTTTGAACAATCATAGGTTGGTAATCTCTCCGTTCCTTTTAAATCGGTTGCCTTAGGCATTAATTTTGTAATTATTCCTTCAAAATCAATTAAAGATGTGGCGTCCTCGATATACTTGACCAACCTATTTAAAGATCTTATTGTAGCTCCGATACCTAAAAGACTATTTCTGCGTAATAAGCTTCTCCTTTCCAGAATAGGTACTGCACCGGAATAGGATTGTGTAGATACATAAGAAATAGTAGAATTAATCTGGATTAGCCTGTCCAGAATTTGCTGTTTCATTATTTGGTTTTCCAATGGAGATTCTATGAATTTAAGATCTCTTTCAATTATAGAATCAGGAATTTCACCAACAGGTTTTGATAAATATTTTAATTCCGCTATAAACTCGTTTACTTCTGTAACCAAGGAACTAAGTGTCGCTTGATTGTATATATCATGTATTTCAATTTTACTGCTAAGAATCTTTATTGAAACGGCAAATTCATCTAAAGTAACTCTTTCTACCTGAGATAGCATTTCGTATTCAGAAATAGCTGGCACATCAATTTTTTGAGCTTTAGGAGTTTTAAAATCAACTTTTTGAATAAATTTATTTTTTACACTCCAAATTTCATATGAATTCGGCTCTTCGTTAATTAGGGAATTTAGTTCTTCATATGATTTAGAATCAGCACTGATAAGAATTATTGAACAAAGTCCATTCGAAAAATAAAGTTCCTGTTGAAGTTTGTCGGAAGAACTCATTTTCAAAATGCCTAAAATTCTAAATGGATTTGTAAAATCAAAAAAATAAATTTTTCCAGAGTCAAAATTTGGTATAGGGGTATCTGCTAGTAAAGGAAACACACGACTTAACCTGACTGATTTATCACTTTCCTTTATTGGAACTGTTAAAGAAGATTCAAGCGAAACAGAAATAGCGTTTGGTTTAAAAATTTCATACTCAAACTCTTCTTGCTTATAATTAATTTTTATCCACATTTATTTAATATCCAATCATTATTTTTGACTACAAAATACTCAGCAACTTTCAGATAATATTGTAGATTTTGTAGGATTTTAAATCTATGAATATCCATGTAAAATTCTGTTAACAGAGATTTCTTTTTATAAACAAAAACGTTAACAACATTTATAAACCCATTTCGTTCCTCTAAACCCTTTTTGTATTTTACTAATACTGCTCACAACTCCCTTCCATCTTAACCCTAAAAACCATAAAGCGCGCTCCATCGCATTACCGTCAATCCTCCATCCTTTAGGATCAAGGAAATCCGTCCGTAGCCCCTATATTGAAGGGAATCAAAAAAAAAGGATGCTATGAATTTAGAAAACAAAGTAATACTCGTCACCGGAGCCTCAAGCGGTATCGGCAAAGCGGCCGCCCACAAATTGGCCCAACACGGCGCCAAAGTGGTCCTTATGGCCCGGAGCGAAGATGAACTCAAGGAATTGAAATCCAAGATAGAAGCCAAAGGCGGTACCGCCTTGGTCGTGGCCGGAGATGTCACCAAAATGGAAGATTTTGAAAAGGCGGTCTCCCAAGCCAAGTCGGCATATGGAACCGTAAACGCGTTGATCAACAATGCCGGACTCATGCCCCTCTCCTTTGTAGAAAAGTTAAAGACGGATGAATGGGAAAAAATGGTGGACGTGAACATTAAGGGTGTATTGAACGGCGTGGCCGCGGTTCTCCCGGAACTAAAAGCCAATAAAGACGGACATATCATCAATATATCGTCCATGGCCGCACACCGATACTTTCCGGGCGGAGCGGTGTATTGCGCCACCAAGGCCGCAGTAAAGATGTTTTCCGAAGGCTTGCGCCAAGAACTGGCCCCAAAATACGGCATCAACGTCACTTCCATAGAACCGGGTGCGGTAGCGACCAATCTTACGGATACCATTACCGATGAAGATATCATGGAGAAAATGAAGGAGATGCAGCAAATGGACACCTTGGAAGCCGAGGATATCGCGGATGCCATTTACTACGCACTTTCCCAACCGGAGCGTGTAAACATCAACGATGTGTACCTGGTACCCAGCGAACAACAGTAATTCTCTAAATGAATGTCCGGAATCCTTCATAATTACAACTTAAATGTCAGGTCGAGCGCAGTCGAGATGCGAGACCTCATTTTAAAGGTTTTAGGTTTATGACGATTTACGGATATACAATTCACTAAAAAAAACAAAAAATAATGTCAACGACAACAACAGATAAAACATTTAAAACAATCAATCCCGCAAACGGGAAAGCCCTCACCACGCATACGTTAATGACGGATGAACAGGTGGAGGACACCATTCAAAAATCCCACGAAGCCTTTAAAAAATGGAAATTCAAATCCGTTGAGGAACGGGGCAAGGTGATTTCTGCCATTGGGGAGGAACTACAGAACTATAAAAAGGAACTGGCCGACATGATGACCTCCGAAATGGGAAAACTCCTGAAGCAAAGCGAACAGGAAATAGACCTTTGCAGTGCCATTTGCAGCTTTTCCGCCAAGAATGCACCGGAGGCACTCAAAAGCGAGGAACGCGAAATTTCCGATGGTGGCAAGGGCATCATCACCTACTCCCCTTTGGGCGTTATTTATGGGATTCAACCGTGGAACTATCCGGCCTATCAGGTCATTCGCTATACCATTGCCAATTTAATGGCGGGGAACAGTGTGTTGCTGAAACATGCCGAAAATGTGACCGGAACGGCCAAACTCCTGAAATCGATATTCGATACGGCGGGATTGCCCGAGGGACTGTTCAGTGTATTGGTGATTACCCACGATCAATCGGACACGATCATAGAACACGAATTGGTCCGCGGCGTAACCTTGACGGGTAGCCCGGGAGCCGGAAAGAAAATTGGAGAAAAAGCCGGTGGCGAACTCAAGAAAATGGTATTGGAGCTGGGTAGTAACGATGCCTACCTTATTTTAGACGATGCCGATATTGATCTGGCCGTGGAAAAATGTATCCAAGGACGTATCTATAACAATGGGGAGACCTGTATTGCCGCCAAACGCTTTATTGCGACGGAGGCGGTGTATGATGAGTTTCGGGAGAAGTTCGTAAAAGGTATGAAGGCCCTAAAATTAGGTGACCCAACCGATTCGGAAACGGATTTAGGCCCTATGGCGCGAAAGGATCTTCGGGAAAAACTGCACGAACAGGTACAAAAGAGTGTACAGAACGGCGCCGAAATCCTATGTGGTGGTGAACTGCCAGAGGGTGAGGGTTATTATTATCCAGCGACCGTATTGGTTCAGGTAAGCGAAGGACAACCGGCGTATGACGATGAACTGTTCGGCCCGGTAGCCTCGTTGATCAAGGCCAAAGATGATGAGGATGCCATGCGCATTGCCAACGATAGCCGATTCGGACTCGGAGGCGGAATCTTCTCCAAAGACGTGGACAAGGCGGTGGAAATGGCCAGTATATACTTTGATACCGGAATGGTATTTATCAACTCCTTTGGCTTGGCCGAACCCAATATGCCTTTTGGAGGGGTCAAGAATTCGGGTTACGGACGCGAACATGGCGGATTCGGGATGAAGGAATTCGTAAATGCGAAGTCCATTATGATCGGTGAAGATTAGGGTACCGTATAGTTTAGTCCCTCGAAGTTGTTCAGACCCTTACTATGAGGCTGTCTAAAAAGTCATTTCTGCTGTCAATTCGAGCGCAGTCGAGAATTATAATTTGTTGGTTATTAACGCATCTCGACTGCGCTCGATGTGACATTTGAATAGAATTGTGACTTTTTAGACAG
>JAUIGC010000113.1 GCA_030429835.1 Bacteroidia bacterium | reverse complement strand
CGGTTAAATTGGCCCTGGAAAATAATTTCCAAATCCTTACGGCCAAGAACGAACTGAAAATTGATGAATACGGTGTGAGTCCTGGATATGCGGGTATGCTACCTTCCGTGCAGGCTAATGTTACGGACAACAATAGGAGGGTATATCTATCACAGACCCGACTCGACGGTACCGTACAGGAGCAGGACAATGCTATAAACAATAGCCTTAACTATGGTGTAGCCTTGGATTGGACCCTTTTTGATGGGCTTAGGATGTTTGCTAATTATGAACAGCTAAAGGAAAACAGGAAGTTGGGTGATGCAGAATTGAAACAAGTCATATTGTCCACGGTTGGGGAGGTAATGATTACCTATTATGACTTGGTACAACAACGCCAACAACTATCGGCTTTGGACAGTACGATACTTATTTCCAAACAGCGCGTTGAATTGGCTCGGAATCGATTTACCATAGGAAAGGCCTCCAAGTTGGAAGTATTGAACGCCCAGGTAGACCTCAATACGGACGAAACGCTTATGCAGCGGCAGAAGGAGTTGTTTGCCAATACCAAGATTCAACTGAACCAACAATTGGCACGTGATCTTGATACCGATTTTGAGGTAGCCCCAGAGATTTTTGTGGACGAATCCTTGCTTTTGGACGAACTTCAAACCATGGTATTGAGTGAAAACCCACAACTCTTGGCCTCACAGATCAGCAAAAGGATTTCGGAATTGGAATTAAAGCAAATCAGGGCGGCCCGATTTCCCACTATTACAGCGTCAACGGGATATAACTTCAGTGAATCCCAATCCAGTTTAGGGTTTACCACCGCCTCTAATTCAAGGGGGTTCAGTTACGGCTTTGGAGCGACATTGAATCTATTTGATGGTTTTAATCAGCATAGGGATGAAAAAATTGGCAAACTGGAAATAGAAAATTCAGAAGTAGCTATTGCGCAACAAGAACAGGATTTATTAGCGACACTAGGAACTACCTATCAGACGTATCTCACCAATGTAAGTTTGATTGAGCTTGAGGGTAACAATGAGGCCATTGCTAAGGAGAATTTGGACATCACAGTGGAAAAGTACCGAATCGGGATTATCCCCACCATCGAATTTAGGACGGCCCAATTGAACTATATCAATGCCAAGGTACGCTTCAGCAATGCCAAGTTTCAGGCAAAACTATCCGAAATTGTTTTAAAACAACTCGCCGGAAATCTGTCAATCTAACCCCTAAAATGGTTTAGGATTAATCCATCACAAATTTAAATCCAGCTGTTATGATGCTGCAGCTAAAGGTTGTATCCCTGTCGTACTTATAAAATTTCAGGTCGATACTCTTTAAACCAAACCATGTAATAAAAATCGGTTACATATGGTTTAAAATTCATAGTGCTAGGAAAGGGATGAAATTGCCAAGGTATTTTATCATTTTAAACTATAAAAAAACTGAAGACTTCACCCATCAGAAAAACCTCAATTAATGCATGCATATGAAGTAAATATCAAGAGAATAGGAGCAGAAATGATAAATAAAAATTAAATCAAGCATATTTAATGAAGTGATTTAATTCCAAAATTAAACATAAGTTCAATTTTTAATTATATATCTTAGCCCGCCAAATAAATAATATTTATTTTATACGACATTTGACAGTATTGTTTAAATCAAGTGTCAAAAATTCTTTCCCCCAGTAACATTTGAGAATTGTTAAGATTGATTAATAAAGAATTTTGAAATTGCTAATTTCAATGAGAATCTATTTTTTTGGTTTTAAATTCTTTGAAACCTTAGAACTAATTTCCGGGCAGGTGTCTTTTTTGAAAGCCCTAAAGTATGGCATAATACCTTTATTTCTTACTATCGTATTCTTATTAATAATAACGCTCTTATTTAACCATCACATTCACCTAGAAATCTTAAAAAGGAAAAAAAGTGTTGAAGAAGCCACGGATAGTATATTGACCCAACTGTTGTTTGGGAATGATAGTTATGAAAATATGAGGATTGCAGTTGAGGTTTTCAAATTTGGCGTACCCTATACACGTAGATGGTGCAGACAATTTGTTTTGGAAAGAATTTTACAGATGAAACAGATTTTTCAATTGGATGGAGAAATTTTATTGAATATTTATAAGCTCTTTGAATTTGAGAAAATAACGTATGGATTGCTAAGGCATAAAAAATGGTATAAACGATCTTTGGGTATTTATCAGTTACAATTTCTTCATGATGTTGCCAAGAAAAAAGAATTGGACCTTCTACTAAAAGAAAGAAATTCTGAAGTGAAATCCAATGCTTTGATTACATTAATTTCCTTTTCACCGGAAAGATTTGCTATCCTTGCCAATTACGACAACCCATTAAACAAAGCTGATGAGATAAAAATATTGGATATTATTTACCATAACACTCCCGTGCTACCAAAAAAAACGTGCATACTTTTAAAAAGTAAAAACACTTCTATTGTTATTCTTGGAATAAAATTATTGTCCTTATATCAGGTACCATTCTCTGAAAAACAAGTAACTAGACTTGTAAGGTTCTCTAATTTCCGTGTCCGTAAAGAGGCGATTGAAGCCATTGGAAAACTAAAAATGAAAGAAGCCAACAAAGTATTAATAGACCAATACAAGATTGAGCTTCATAAGGAAGTCAAAATGAGCATACTTGTAAGTTTCAAGAATATTGGAAACCAAGAAAATTTAGAATTGTTGAAATCTCTCTTGAATACAGAGCAAGACACTGATCTCAAATTCAAAATAATAGACGCTATAGTTAGCTTGCAACCCTATTTCTTTGAAGAAAGAACAAATGCTACCAATACATTTGATCAGGAAACATATAGCATGGCCCTTCATGTTAAAGATCCCTATTTAGTTTGAGTTTGTACGAAACTATATTAGATTTTCTGGAATTTATTGGAGGGATATTCTCAGCAGTCTATCTTTTGGCATACCTTATACTTGGAATTCTGGCATTTATATCTTTGAAGGAATTTTATCGTTCGAAATATTTCTTGCGTAAAACAATTCTCACTAAATCCAACCAAGCAGTTGGAGTTTCGATTGTAGCTCCGGCCTATAATGAATCGGTTACTATAGTTTCAAATGTCAAGTCCTTATTGTCCCAAGAATATCCCAAGTTTGAGGTGGTCATTACAAATGACGGCAGTACAGATGACACCTTGGCAAAACTAATAGAGGAGTTTAGTTTGGTTAAGGTAAATTTTCATTATCAGGAAAAAATTAAAACAAAGCCAGTACGAGGGCATTATAAATCTACAAATCCAGTTTATTCGAATTTATTGGTTGTAGATAAAGTTAATGGTGGTAGTAAAGCAGACGGTTCAAACGCAGGAATTAATTCCTCCAAGTACTCTCTTTTTATCTGTACTGATGTAGATTGTATTCTGCGCAGTGATACTATAGCAACATTGGCTAAACCCTTTATTGAAAATACCGAAAAAGTAATTGCCACAGGTGCAATGATCCGTATTTCCAATTCCTGTGAATTTAAAGATGGTAGGTTGTTCAAATCTCATTTCCCCTCTAATTTTTTCGCCAGGTTTCAAGAGCTGGAATATATAAGATCTTACTTGTTTGGGAGAATGGCTTGGAGTAAAATTAACGGCCTATTACTTGTTTCAGGAGGCTTAGGAATGTTTGATAAAGAAACTGTCATAGACGCGGGAGGTTACTGGCATGAATCATTAGGCGAAGATTTTGACCTTATCATGCGTATGCGTCGGTTAATGCATGAAAGAAAAAAACCATTTTTAATTAAATATGTCCCAGAATCATTGTGTTGGACAGAAGTCCCAAGTACTTTTAATGTTTTTTTTAGGCAACGGATTAGATGGGCAAGAGGTTTAATTCAAACTATAAGAATCCATAGACGTGTTCTGTTTAATAGAAAATATGGTTTAACAGGCCTGATAGCATTACCTTATTTTTTATTTTTCGAGTTTGCCGTCCCAATTTTTGAGGTTATAGGAATATTGATTTTGCTTTTAAACCTGTTTTTTTTTGAAGTTCACAGCTATGCTTTGATGATAATTACAGTAACAATTTACTTGTTTTATATTACAATTACACTTTTATCTGTGTTGGGTGACCAAATATTTTTTAAGCACTATGCTAGCCAAAAGGAAATGTTTTCTCTTATAATTACTGTTTTTTCAGAACCTATTTTATATCATCCTTTAAATGTTGTTGCCTCGATTATTGGTTATTATCATTTTTTTATTAACAAAAGAAAGAAGTGGGGGGAAATGACAAGAAAAGGGTTTAAGAAAGCCTTAGAATGAAAATAACTTATATACTCTTTTTTGGTCTCACATATTGTTATTTGGGTATGTCCCAAAATATTAACACAGATAGCCTATTGGTGGAAGGTTTAAAAAGCTTTAAAACAAAAAATTATGAAGATGCGGTACAACAAGGGCGTTTAGGTATAAAACTTGCCCCATATTATAATGATTTTTATATGCTTTTGGGTAGAACATTTACTAAAATGAACAAAATAGAAAGCGCAAAATATTATTTCTATCATGTAATTGAGACAGCCCCAGAATATAAAGAAGCTTTTGTAAATGCCATTAACTTGGAAAATTCTACCCAAAACTATAAAAAGGCACTTTTAATGACAGAAAAGGCCTTAGACTATTATAAGGATGATAGAGACTTCTGCCAAATGAAATTAAAGTCCCTTCAACTTTTGGATGAGGTAGAACCCCTGATCAACTATTTGGAAAGATTGGTAATAGAGTATCCCAATGATGATAATTTTCAGAAATTATTAAGGGAGCAGAAATCCAAGTTTATTTCCGATCGTATAGGTATTGAACATAGCTACTCCATGTTCAACAGAAAAGGTGTTGGCCCATGGAACCTGACCGGTATACAATATATTAGGGAAAGAAAAAAAAGCACTTTTATAGGACAAATAAATTATACAGACCGCAGAGTCAATGGAAGTAGCCTTAGGAGTGGCTATCAATTTGTGTTAGAATCTTACATAAAATCAGGAGAAAAGGGCACATTTCTTGCTAATGTAGCATACAGTGATAATAATGTCTTTCCAGATTGGCGACTTTCTTATTCGTACCTGCACAATTTTGATTCTGGTTGGGAAATTGAATCGGGCATTAGATACATAAAACCAAATGAAGATAAGAATATTTATGCTGCAGCACTTGGCATTGGAAAATATATTGGATCATCTTGGCTAAACGTTACATCTTTTCTGTTTTTTGATGAGGGGGAAAACTATTTTTCACTAGGAGGTACTTATAGGTATTATTTTAACACAAAATATGATTACATCGCTGTACTGGCCGGTTATGGAAGTTCCCCTGATCAAAGTCAAAACATTACGCTTTTCAACGAGCAAGTCTCTTTAGATTCGTATAGGGTAGGTGTTGCTTATAACAGTCTTCTAGGAAACAAGATTATTTTGGGTTTACAGTTAATTGCCAACCGCCAGGAATACGTCCAAGATAAAATTCAAAACCAATTTGATTTTTTTGCGTCAATTCAATATAGGTTATGAAAGAAAAAGGGACAATCTTAATTGTAGAGGATAATAATTTGGTAGTATGCATGCTCAAATACCTTCTAAATCAGGAGGGTTTTGAGGTATTTATTGCAAAAGATGGTAATTCCGGAGTAGAAGCTTTAAATGAGCAAAAGCCTGATTTAATCTTAATGGATTTGGTAATTCCCTACCGATCAGGACTTGAAGTTACTGCTATTGCTAAGCAAAAGTACCCAAAAACACCTATAATTGTAGTTTCTGCAATGGGCCTTATTGATGAAACCGTAAAGGCAGCTCTTAAGTTAGGGGTACACAGTGTGGTCTCAAAACCATTTTCGTCGAATGAGTTATTAGAAAAAATAAAAAGTGCCTTAATTTCTTAAAACGTTTCTTATTATTTCCAATAAAGGAAGGTGTTGAAAATGGAATGTGTTCTTCTGCAAGTATAAACAATACTTATAATTTGATTTCATATTTTCTTTTTTGATAAACCTTAACGTAATCTACCTGCATGCTTACAGGTAAGTCATCTGGGTTAATTTCCCCAACCCATTTCCCTCCTAATTGTTGATCGATCAAAATATAAAAGGGCTGGTCAAAAGGCCATTGCAAAGGTTGGTTGTGGCTAATATTTGGATAAACAAAAGTTTGCTCCCCGTTCAATGTAAAAATTAATTTATCTGGAAACCATTCCAATCCGAATATATTAAATTCATCCTTTTTGAATTTCGTGATTGAGAAGCTTTTAGGTTGCTCCGTATTTTTTTCTTCTAATGTGTAATAGGAATGAACCGTTTGATAGATGATTTCATCATAATTTAAATGTTCCACAATATCAATTTCCCCATTTTTGGGATATTCCCCGTACTTATTTTTTTCGGCTAACATCCAAATAGCAGGCCAAGCTCCATTAGCAGAACCCAATTTTGCCCTGATTTCAATTTTACCATATTGAAAGGCGAACTTCCCCTTTGTAAATATTCCCCCGGTCAAGTAGGGTCGTGAATCATTTTTTAAGTCATGATTCACAATTCCTTTTAGGCTTAAAATCCCTTCATTGAAGCTATAGCAATCTTGTGAAATGGACAAATGTCTACCCCAATCCGCATTGTTTGATGGTATTTTTGTCCATCTGGTTGAATCTAATATATTGCTGTCAAATTCCTCAATCCAAACTAATTTCCAATCTAAATCTTCTGAATGTTGTTTTTGAATTAAAATCTGAGGTTGCACTTTTTTAAATTGTAATAAAGAACAAGATGAAAATGTGATAAACAGAAAAAAAAAACAAGTCTTTTTCATGCGTAAAAACTTTTTGTTTTTATCAATTAAATAAAGAAGCAATTCTTTTTAAAGATAAATATTGTAAACAAATTCAATTAGGATAAATAAGGATTTTCTTCTTCTTGTATAAACATTCTACTAATACTCACCAATCTATAAATATGAGTCCAATTGAGCTTGAGGGTAACAATGAGGCCATTGCCAAGGAGAATTTGGACATCACAGTGGAAAAGTACCGAATCGGTATTATCCCCACCATCGAATTTAGGACGGCCCAATTGAACTATATCAATGCCAAGGTACGCTTCAGCAATGCCAAGTTTCAGGCAAAGCTATCCGAAATTGTTTTAAAACAACTCGCCGGAAATCTGTCGATCTAACCCCTAAAATGGTTTAGGATTAATCCATCACAAATTTAAATCCAGCTGTTATGATGCTGGAGCTAAAGGTTGTATCCCTGTCATACTTATAAAATTTCAGGTCGATACTCTTTAAACCAAATTCCCAGATGTGCAGCTGGGTAAAAATGTCGGTGTAAGAGGCCCCAAATCCCAGTTGGTTTGCGTTGTATTCAGACAGATCATAATCCGAAGTATAAAATTCCTGGGTCGAAATATGGGTTTCATAGGGGCCAAAATAGTCGGCTGCCGTTTGATTGTAAAAACGATAGGACGGATAGAGGGTGAATTTATCCGAAATCTTTATGGGAACCTCTACGCTGGCCGTGTGCGAATTGATGCCCCAATTGTCAAAATAATATCGGTAAAACGTGCGCACCGTAATCAATTCGTTTACGAACCAGTTCAATCTTCCGCCCAAAGCAATTTTGGTACGGCTATCGGGAAGTCTTTCCACATCGTCAGCTAACTGAAAATCTTCTATAAAGGAATCAGCCACATCGCTAAAATAGACCCGCTGGAACGGGGTGGACAATAAGCCCTGCTGTTGAACTACATCCAAGGCCAAAGAGCCTTGGAGGTTTCTATGTAGGATTTGCGAAAAGCCCAGCCCCAAGGAATAGGAATTTCTATTCGTTTTGTCAAATTCGGTAAAATTGGGATTGTAGTTGACATTACCCGTAATCTCCGTGGGTCTAAAGAAGCCAATGCCATTGGCTCCAAACGCCCTTAATTCAAAGGGATAAATGGTATTCCAGGAATCGAGGTATACATTGGCCTTTACGCTTACTTCCGTGTTCTTTTCGTTAAAAAGTCTAGAATAGCTTCCGCCGAACCCTAAGGAGAAATAATCATATTCCGAGGAAACCGAAAGTTTCCCTGAAACGATGTTGTTACGATCATCAGAACTATGTGTATAGGACCCCGTGAGATTTACCCATGTGTCCCCACTTGAGGCACCGGAACTTGCCACGAACGGATCCGCACGCCGACCTCCGTCAAAAGGATTTATGTTACTGGACGATGCCGAAGTATATGCAGAAACCCCTGCATCTATGGTGAGTACATCGTCATCGTTTAACGGAATGGATACCACAAAAGTTCCCGTGGCATCCGTTAGTTTTTCTGTACCGATACCCCCACTTACGGCAGCGTTGTCGCCATCCTGTGAGTAGTAGCTGGTAAGGAAGTCTACCTCCGTCGTTTCCAATACTCTTTTTTTATATTGGGTATCGTTTTGGTCGTCTTGGGCAAAAGCGATACTTCCAAGTAATCCTAAGAATAGGGCAAAATAGTTTTTGAAAAATGTCATGGACAAGTGCTTATTTTCAATAGGTTAATTGCAGCCACAGCCTCCGCCGGTTTTTCCGCCGTTGGCTCCGGCGGCGGCTTCTCGGTAAGAATGCATGGTCGTGACGTTTCGGTCACAGGGTTTTTCCGCCAAGATCATATCCGGGTCGTTGATGTTTACCTTCTCGTATTCCTTGAGCACCGTACAGCTGCCAAAGGAAATGGCCATGATGGCCAATACTAGCAATCTTTTTATCATAGTTTGTCTATTTCAATATTTTCGGATTTTGAAATGTTTCCTTTTTCATCGATGATGATACATTCCACTTTGGGTAGTTGATTGATTCTATCCAATCCAATCTCCTTTCCCATAACAAAAACGGAGGTGGCCAAGGCATCTGCCAATTCCGCTTTCGGTGCAAAAACGGTTACGCTTATGATTCCCGTAGATGGATACCCCGTTCTGGGATCGATGATATGGGCATAGCGTTTGCCGTTAAAGGTAACATAACGTTCATAGTCTCCGGAGGTGACCACGGCACCGTCCGTAATGGGCAACAAAGCAAAGACCTTGTTTTTATTCATTGGATTGGTAATGGCCACTTTCCAAGATTCTCCATCAGGCTGTTTCCCCCACGTATTCATATCGCCAGAGGCATTTATAATTCCTGCAGGAACCCCTTTATCCATCAACAATTGTTTCGCTTTATCCGCGGCATATCCCTTACCGATAGCCCCAAAGCCTATTTTCATTCCGGGAAGTTTTAGAAAAACGGTTTGCTCCACCGGATCTAGAACAATATTCTGAAAACCCACCTTGGCAACAGAGGATTTTATTTCCTCCTCGGAAGGCATTGTTTTCATGCTGCCATCGAATTTCCAGATGCGGTCCATAGAGGCATAACTGATATCAAAGGCGCCATCTGTTAATTTGGATATACCGATGGCCCTTTTGATCAATTCATACAACTCAGATTCCACCTTTACAGGTTTGACACCTGCATTTTTGTTTATTTCCGATGTTCTGGAATTGGGGTCCCAGGAGGATATCAGTTTTTCGATGCGGGTAATCTCCTCGACTGCCAGGTCCATATAGGTATTCGCTGTGGCGGAATCATTGGCAACAACCGTAAGGTCAAACCTACTTCCCATCAATTTAAGGGTGCGCTGATAATTCCGCTGTGAAAAAATCACGGTGGACATCATCAAGGCCCCTATGAATATGTACTTCTTCAAATTATTCGGTAAAGGAATCCAAAAGCTGCATGTATTCCTTGGGATTCATTTTTTTGTAACTGGTCTCACCCTTCACTTTTCCCTGCTCGTCCAAAACGACTACAAAAGGGAAGATTCCGTTTTTATTGTATTTCTCGGCAAGTTTGGCATTTGCCTCAGCTTGTTCTTTCGGCAGGGCATTCTGCTTCTTTCTGGGGAAGTCCGCCTGTAACATGACGTAATGATCCTTGGCATAGGATTTAAATTCCTCCGTGCTCCAAACTTCCCGGTCCAATTTAATACAAGGAGCACACCAATCCGAACCTTGGAAAACCAAGATGATTGGCTTGTGCCCATCTTTTGCAATCTGCTGTGCTTCCTTAAAATCTTTATGCCATTCTTGGGCAATTGTGGTGGCCATTCCCAAAAGGAAAACTATGGCCAACAAGTTTATCTTACTATTCATTACTCTTTTTGTTTATCCCTTGGTCAATAATTATTCCAAAAGCTTTCAATTTCTACCTTAAAAAATTACACCCCGATCAG
>JAUIGC010000112.1 GCA_030429835.1 Bacteroidia bacterium | reverse complement strand
TCACCATTTCCCAAGTGGGCCGTGGCCCCTTCAATGGTTATGGCTTCTGACTGCTTGGGAGCAGGAGTCTGTTGTGCCCAACCTGGTATAAAAACAGCTAAGGCCAGAAGTATTAATATTGCTTTTTTCATTTTATAATTTTTTCGGATTAAGAATTCTATAGACTTTCACAAGTAAAATTTCGTTTGGTACTTTGCTTAGGACTTTGGGTCTTTTTACCTCCGGCCTTTTCTTCCAGCATCATTTTAACCAACTCGTTGCGTTCCTTTTTAATGGCTTCCCTTTGTGCCTGGTCTTTTTCCAAATCGAAGTAGGTAATACCTTCGATCATCGTTTTTTCGGCTTTACTGTAAACCGACAAAGGGTTTCCGGACCATAAAACCAAATCGGCATCCTTACCTTCCTTGATACTTCCAACACGATCATCTAAATGTAAAAGCTTCGCGGGATTGATGGTGACCATCTTCCAAGCTTCAAGCTCTGTCATTCCACCATATTTAATGGTTTTGGCAGCTTCTTGGTTCAGCCTTCTCATCATTTCCCGGTCGTCACTGTTTATGGCAACGGTTACCCCTTGGGATTGCATAATGGCCGCATTGTATGGAATGGCATCGTTAACTTCGAATTTATAGGCCCACCAGTCACTAAAGGTTCCGGCACCGACACCATGTTCAGCCATTTTATCGGCTACTTTATACCCTTCAAGAATATGGGTAAAGGTATTTACCCTGAAACCGAATTTTTCCGCAACCTTCATCATCATGTTGATTTCACTTTGAACATAAGAGTGGCAGGATATGAAACGCTCTCCGTTGATGATTTCGGCCAAAACTTCCAACTCCTCATCATATCTGTATGGTTGTCCGCTTTTTTTCTTCTCATCATATTCCTTGGCCCGTTGAAAATAGTTCATAAAGACCTGTTCTACGCCCATACGGGTTTGTGGAAAGCGTGAACGACTGTCCCAGTTAGACTGTTTTACGTTTTCCCCCAAAGCAAATTTTATGAATTTGGGCGAGTTGTCATAGATGAGTCCGTCCGCTTCCTCCCCCCATTTTAATTTTAATATGGCCGAACGTCCTCCAATAGGGTTAGCGGATCCGTGCAGTAACTGTATAGATGTAACACCCCCGGCGAGGGAATGATATATACCCATATGTTCGGGGTCAACAACATCTTCCATTTTAACTTCGGCGGAGCTATTATGTCCTGCTTCGTTAACCGCCAATGCGGCAATATGGCTATGTTCGTCAATGATACCCGCAGTAAGATGCTTGCCTGTCGCATCTATAACTTTAGCTCCACCTGCATTTAAATCCTTCCCTATTTTGACTATTTTACCGTTTTTGACCAATACATCCGTGTTTTCCAAAATTCCCGCATCCTCGCTCGTCCATACCGTGGCGTTTTTGAAAAGTACATTTTCTTGAGTGGGTTTGGCGGTATATCCATAACCGACGTTGGGGTAAGTTATGGGCATTACTTTTGGAGCATCAGACTTGTCCAAATCCTTTTTAGACTTCTCTTCAAACTCAGATTTTTTAGTCGCCGTGTAAAAAGTTTCTGTTCCATTGGGTAATATCAATCTACCGGATAGATTATCCGTACCGGGAAGTACGGCACCGATCATGCGATAGGTTTTATCGCCCTCATCCGTAGAAAACGAAAATGTTAGCCAATTATCGTCATACGAAATCTTTGAGGTAAGTTTTACGGTATCCTGTTTTACTTCCACTTTTGGTTTGGCAACTTCTCCAGAAATGGAAACATCATAGGTTTTCCCTTCCAAAGTTAAGTTGTATTCACCTCGTATGTCCTTAATATCCTTGTCGTTGATTACATTTTTATTCCCTTGTACCCAGTTTTCGTATAAGGTTGTGGACTTATCAAAAATGTCACCAGAGGTAATCAAGAAGTTGGCATAGGCCCCTTTTTTAAGATTTCCAAGCTCTGCCGATTTGCCCAAAATCTGGGCGGGAACGGTCGTAAGTGCTTCTAGGGCCTTTGTTTTTGGTAGCCCATATTCAATGGACTTAATCAGGTTATCCTTGAATTTGGACATCGATTTTAGTTCATACGGGGTCAGGGAAAAAACAACATCATTTTCTGCCAAAACCTTTGGGTTTGTGGGTGCTTGGTTCCAATAGCGCATATCCTCTAAGGAAACATATCCCATCTGATAGGGATCAGAAACATCATAGGCTTCTGGAAAGTCCAACGGAATGATGAAAGTGGCATTGGTTGCCTTGATTTCGGCGATTCTTTCAAATTCATTTCCACCACCTAAAATGGTGTATTGAATACCGTTGGCATCACCTATTTTATCGGCACGCAAATCGTTGCCTTTGTCCTTTGCCTCAAAAATTTGGGTAAGTCCCTTGTTTCTGTTAAGTGCTTCCAAAGATCGATCGGTCGTTTCGCTATTTCCTTTGGCGTACCAATCCGCATCACTATACATTTGTCGTAATAATGCCAAGGCGCCCATTAAGGAAGTTGGATACGATTGCTGTTTGGTTACACTTTTTTCCAATGAAAAGTATTGGGCCGATCGATCATCCAAAATACGATTGGCGTCCGTACCGGCATTATTCAAGGCAATGAGTACTCCTGTACCTCTTGCAATACCATCTTGAATGTGGGAGTTCACTGCGCCAAAACCGGCTTCTATCAATTCCTTGGCACCTTTCTCGTCGTATTTAAAGCTGCCAATGGCATCATTTTCCGGCATGATATGGTCGTTCCAGTAGAACCCTTCACGAGTAGGTTCAAATTGTGGGGACCTTCTGCCACCACCACTACTTTTGGGTTGTTCTACACCAAACTTGGAATATACATCGATAAAAGAAGGATAAATGGATTTTCCATTTAAATCCACAACAACGGTGTTTTGAGGCAGGCTGACGGAACTTCCTACATTGACCACTTTTCCGTTTTGGATCAAAAGTGTGCCTTTTTGAATGACCTCCGTTGGCGTTACATAAATTTTAGCGTTCGTAAAGGCCGTATAGTTATTGTTATTGGCCTTTACACCGTCATTTTCAGGAAAATAATCTTGTGAAAAGAGGGTGGCACTACACCAAATAAGGCATAGTGAAAAAATAATTTTTTTCATTTTTGAGTTTGTTTGATTAGTCCTTTTAAAATTAAGGTTTAATCGTTGTTTTCAGATGATTTTAGTTTTATTTAACACTTGAAACGTGAGATTTAAACATCTAAAATCACAACTTTTAAAAAACGGAACTTTCTTTAGTGATAATATTAAAATTTTATCGAATTACTAAGTGTTAGGTAGGTACAGGTGGCGTTTTTTTATAAAAAACACCTTTCTTACAAGGGATACTTTTTGTGATAAGCGATCAATAAGCTTACCACCCCATTATAACTTTGGATTCCCTGGGCTTGGTTATTCGCTTTTAGGAAGGAATTGAAAATGGATTTAAAAACAGGTTCCAAAGGGTTTTCGTAACGTTCCCAAAATAGGGCCATTTCCTGAAAATTTCCCCTTACCCCGGGATTAAGACTTTGGAACATTTGATCAAAGGTTTCTATATCTCCCCTGCGTACATCGCTCAAACAATAGCCAAGGACATAGGCATACGCTGCATATTGAAAATATAGGTCTTCATTACTTGAGGTGACCAAGTAGCCAATGAAATTGGTTTCATTTTCCGCGGAATATCCCAATTGATGTCCAATTTCATGCCCGGTAACGATTGGAAATCTAAAATTGGGAAGAATGCCATTTACTTGGGCTTCATTCGTAAAAGGGTTTAAATAACCGGCATACCCCATATAGGTCAACCCGGTACTGAAAAGTGATGTTTTTATACTAGGGTTTTCATACTCCAAAAAGTTGAATTTTTCGGCCAGTTTGTGATATCCTTCGATGCTCATTTTGAACATTTCTTCTTGGGAATAGGGAATGTTTACCTTTTGAAGTGTGTCCCCGGCGATTTGTTCTTGCAGTTCATTACTTTTTTGAATCAGCCTATCTGTGAAATCCAATAATTCTTGATAATCCTTGGTTTCGGTCAACGCCAATTTATCGGCTAGGGGTTTGCGATAATAATTAAATCCCCATGCCAAATGAAATGTTAGGTACGCAATGGAGAGGACCATTAGAATATCCCTAAGAAATTCTATTTTATGGGTTTTGATATGGCTCCAACTTCGGTATAGATAAATAAGGGCGCCGCAAATAAGTAGAAAATAGAGGATGTCACCTACTGAAAAAGGCACCCAGCCCAACAGTAGTCGGAAAAATTTGGATATATATGGATAAATTCCTGTACTATAGTACTTTTCAATGAATTCTGTGTTTTGCCCCAGCCATTTAACCAGTATGATTTGGGGAATCAAGGAAACCGCTATAACGGTTTTTAAGGTCATCTTCATGGCCTCAAAAATAGGGAATTGATCTTTTGGTATGTATTTTTACCTGATAATCTGGATAATTTTGTCTCAAGTCTTACCTGAATACTGATTTTATGTTGCGCTGGAGCTTCACATACTTTATCCAAATTTAAGTATTTAATTTTTTGACCTAAAATGAACAACGAGATACTCGAATTAGAACCAAGGACTATTTGGAAGAATTTTTCCAAACTGAATGCAGTTCCCAGGGCTTCCAAAAAGGAGGAACGGGTTATAGCCTTTATTGTGCAATTTGGAGAATCCTTTGGATTGGAAACTATTAAGGATGAAGTAGGGAACGTGATCATAAGAAAACCTGGAACTGCAGGTATGGAGCATAGAAAAATGGTCACCCTGCAATCCCATTTGGACATGGTGCACCAAAAGAATTCCAATATCAACTTCGATTTTGATACCCAAGGTATTCAAATGTATAAAGAAGAAGATTGGGTAAAAGCGAAAGGTACCACATTAGGTGCCGATAATGGAATGGGAGTAGCTGCCATTATGAGCCTTTTAGAATCAACGGACATAGCGCATCCGCCATTGGAGGCATTGTTTACGATTGATGAGGAGACTGGTATGACAGGTGCTTTTGGACTTAAGGGAGGATTGTTAAAAGGGGATATTTTACTGAACTTGGACACCGAAGAGGATGATGAAATTGACATTGGGTGTGCGGGTGGAATCGATATTACGGCTACCAAGTCTTATGGAATTACTCCTATGATTCCAGGGGAAGTTGGTGTTGAAATAGTAGTTAAAGGGCTGGCTGGCGGACATAGCGGAATGGATATCCATAAGGGTTTGGGCAATGCCAATAAAATCATGAACCGCTTGTTATTCTGTGGTAACGAATTTGATTTTAGAATTTCAACCCTACATGGGGGAGGATTACGAAATGCCATACCCAGAGAAAGCAGGTGTGAATTAAATGTGGAAGAAAATCAACTAAGCTCTTTCTTGGAAGTTTTGAACGAGGAAACCAGGAAGATAAAAACAGAGTTCAAATTGAAGGAGCCCAACCTTGACATAGTGTTGGAAGTTTTAGAAAAACCTTTTAGTGACTTAATGGAATTGGAGTCGCAGGAAGTGTTGCTGAGAACCCTTTATGGACTTCATAACGGTGTATATAGGATGAGTCCAAGCATGGAAAATTTGGTAGAAACATCCAATAACATCGCCAAGGTAATCGTAGCCGATGGAGTCATAGAAATTGGTTGTCTAACAAGGTCTTCTATAGAATCAGGGAAAATGGATTTAGCGAATACATTGAAGTCCGTATTTGAACTTGGAGGATTTTCAGTTTCTTTTTCTGGATCTTATCCTGGCTGGAATCCCAATATGGAATTAAAAATATTAAAGGTCGCAACATCTGTCTATGGGCAATTATTTAATGAAGAACCCCGTGTGGTTGCCTGTCATGCCGGATTGGAATGCGGTATTTTAGGACAAAACTATCCCAATATGGACATGATCAGTTTTGGACCAACCATTAAAGGGGCGCATTCTCCGGACGAACGCGTAAGCATATCCTCGGTACAGAAATTCTGGAAGTTCCTTTTGGAAATTTTAAGGCAAACCCCTTAAAAAAGAAAGCCGATTGAATCAACAATCGGCTTTATAATGTATTGAATTCTTATCTACTCTTGAATACCTGTTATTTCTATATCGAAAATGACGTCAGAGTTAGGGGGTATAGGGCCAGCACCTTGTGGTCCCCAAGCCAAATGAGAAGGAATAAATAATCTAACTTTATCGCCCACTTTCATTGTTAGCATACCTTCTTTAAAGCCAGCGATTAAGCCTGAATTAGGGCTGTAATCCATGGGTGCTGGGAAGTATTTTCCTCCCTGAAGTCTTTGTTCATCGAACATATCATATTTTCTAGCTACTTCCTCATAATTACTTTCAAATAAAGTGCCATCAGGTAGATATCCAGAATACATAACCAAAACTTTTTGTCCTAATTTTGGTTTTTCTCCCTCCCCGCTTTGTAATGGAAATAATTTAAGCCCTGATGAAAAGGATTTTGCTTCTTCCTTTTGTTTTGATGTTTCGGCTATAAACTCCTCCTTGACTTTTTTTAATTCCTCCAGTTTTTTTTCTTTTTCCTTTTCAATTGCCGCAAGACGTTCTTCTTCACCATCAAAATATTCCGTCATTATCTTAATCGCATCGAATTTCTTGGCTTCCTTACCATTTCTAATGATTTCAATAGTGTTCATAGTAACCGGTTCAACGGGTTTGTTACTACCCACTGTTACCTTGACATTGGCAATGGAATCCACAACGTCCATACCTTCCACAACCTCCCCAAAAACACTATGACGGTTATCCAACCAAGGTGTTGGCGCGTGAGTTATAAAGAATTGACTGCCATTGGTGGCGGGACCCGAATTTGCCATGGAAAGTATACCTTTTTTATCATGAACAAGAGAGTCGTTGAATTCATCCATGAATTTATAGCCTGGATTTCCCGTTCCCATCCCTAAAGGGTCTCCCCCCTGTATCATAAAATCTTTCATGACCCTGTGAAAGGTAAGCCCATCATAATATTTCTTTCCTTTATAGTTCTCACTTACAAAGGGACTGTTGCCCTCTGCCAAGGAAACAAAATTGGCAACGGTCACAGGAGTTTTTTCATGTTCCAGTTTCACGATAATATCGCCCTTGGAGGTCTTGATATCAGCAAATAGGCCATCGCCCAGATCTGCTCTTTGACTGGTTTTACAACTTGCCATGATTAGGGCCAGAGCTGCCAATAGATACATTTTATTGATCATAATTTTTATTCTTCTAAGTTATCCTGTTGTTTTTCAATATTTAATATGGTAATTGTCGATTTTAAGGGAACGTTGGTTCCAATCTTATTGTTGTCTCCGTGATATCCAAAGGCAATGGACGAGGGGAAAAGGAATGTAGCCTTTTCATTTTTCTTTAATAATTTTATTGCATCCCTTAATCCAAGAAAAAGTTCTTGTTTGTCCACTCTGTAGGATAAGGTCCCAAGTTCAGATTCAGAATATAACGTGTCATTATCCAATGTCAACAAATTATAAGTTAGGGTAACAACATCGTCGGTCTGCGGAGTGTAATCTGTTGAATCGTTCACTCTTAAATAATAGTACCATGAGCCAGAGGCACTGTGGGTGTAATGTTTAAGGGAATCATTTTTGATGATCTCCTGAATCTTTTTTTCTTCGGCTTCCAATAATTTTCTACTTCTTTCAATGGACTCCTTAAAATAACTACTACTTTTCCGTTGAACCGGTTTTCTGGGCTCCGGACCATCACAACCAAAAATGGTCAATAAAACAAGTAGAAATCCAACTGTTCTCATGCTGTCAACGCTTTTTTATACTGTGGCAATAGGGATACAAAAAAGTCGATGGTTTCCTGTAACGGTTTTTCGCTTTTACCTCCCGCGGCATTTATGTGTCCTCCACCATCAAAATGATTTCTTGCGAATTCATTTACGGAAAAACTCCCTACGGACCTGAAGGAAATTTTAAAAATACCCTCTTCCTTGTTCTCAATAAAAATAACCGCAAAACGAATTTTATCCAAGGTAAGGCCATAGTTTACAAATCCTTCGGTATCTCCTTTTTCATAGCTATAACGGTCCAGTTCGTCTTGGGTCAAAGTAATATAGGCCGTATTGAACTCATCAAGGATGACCATATTTTTTAGAGCACAACCCAATAGGTGCAGTCTACTTGGGGAGTTGGTATCGTATACGCGCTGGTGTATTTCTACATTGTCCGCTCCCTTGTCCATAAGATCTGCCACAACCCGGTGTGTTTGGCTGGTGGTAGCTTTGAACTTGAACGAGCCTGTATCCGTCATGATGCCGGTATAGATACAATTGGCAATATCCTTATCAATTAAATCATTATCACCCATCGAATCTATAAGGGTGTAGACCATTTCACAGGTAGAGCTCATGCTAACATCGGAATAGGTTATTAAAGCATAATCCGAAGGTTGTTGGTGATGGTCTATCATGACAAAATCTCCCGAAGCATTTTCCAGACATTCGGCCATTTGTCCAACCCTGCCAAAGTCGTTAAAGTCCAGTGTAAAGATCAATTCCGCATCTGCAATATATTTTTTTGTTTCGGTATTATGCCTTTCAAAATTCAATATTTCATGGGCACCGGGCATCCATTTTAGGAACTTGGGGAAATCATTTGGAGCAAGAACATGTGTTTTATGTCCTTTTTTGGATAGGTAATGGGAAAGTGCCAAGGTGGACCCTATGGCGTCCCCATCTGGATTCTTGTGCGGTACTATGGCAATCCTTTTTTGGGAGGAAAGCAATTTTTTCAGCGCATCTATTTGCTCAAAATTCATGGGCGCAAAGATACAATTTAATGGGAAAGGGATATGATTACTTAATTCAATTTCACTTTTCGTAACGCTTTATAAAGTTGTTGTTCTTAGGGAAAAGCGTATTTTTGCGCAAAATTCGTAAAAATGACTACAAATAGAACTTTCACAATGATAAAGCCAGACGCTGTTGAAAACGGTCATATCGGGGCAATTTTGGAAAAAATTACTGCAGCTGGTTTTAAGATTGTGGCAATGAAATACACACAATTGAGTGTTAGGGACGCTCAAGAATTTTACGCGATACATAAGGAAAGACCTTTCTTTGGAGAGCTGGTAGAATTTATGACCAGGGGACCCATTGTATCGGCCATTTTGGAAAAAGAAAATGCCGTGGAGGATTTTAGGGCTCTAATTGGAGCCACAAACCCTGCTGAAGCTGCCGAGGGGACCGTTCGGAAAATGTTCGCCAAGGATATTGCGGAAAATGCCATCCATGGTTCCGATAGTGATGAAAATGCGGCAATTGAAAGTGCATTCCATTTTTCCGGTAGGGAGATTTTTTAAGGTATAGAAAAAGTTAAATCAAATACAAACCGGTCCAATGGGCCGGTTTTTTTGTGACCTACGTTAACGGAGCACCAGTTTTTTGATCAGTTCTTTTCCAAGCTCTTCGTTTAGCATGCTTATTATCTTGGATTTGCCATGACTTAGTTCTTCCCTGAGAACGGAGGAAGACAGGGATACAAATAGGGTGTCCCTTCTTAACTCCACGGCCGTGGTATAGTTTTGAACTCCATTTCCCATAAGGTTTTCCCAAGCCGTCCTTACGTCCACTTTATCCATTCCTTCCTGTAGATTATTTTTTTTGATGAAGGCGGACAATGCATCCTGTAAGCTTTGATGGTCATTTTCTCTTTTGGACATTACAACGGTATCTTTAAGGGTTCAAAACGTTTAAAGTGATATGTGATGCCCTCCGGATTTTTTACGGAGAACTTATCCTCCGATAAAGATAGCAAGGTTTCTTCCCATTCACTTAACGGATTTTGGTATCTCATATAGAAAACTCCATTTTTCTCTATAATGCTAAAAGGTTCGGCATCGTCAGAGGTTTCGAAGGTACCATCGAATCTTGGGACCATTTTTTTCCGAAATCCCTCAAGATTTTCCAGTTGAAAATAGTCTACAACCGTATTCATGGGGTAATCTTTTTTGTTCCCATTGGGGAATTGGACTTCTTCAATTTCCCAATATCCATTCAAGTGATTCAAATCTTCCAGAGAAACTCGGCTAGTACAAGAAACAGTGGCGAGCATTGTGAAAACTAGTACCCTATGCATATTAAAGTTTAAAAATTTTATAGGTCTGGTGAATTTTTTTAACTACCTCCTCGGTCCGTTCGGCATGGGTATCGCTAACAAATATCTGACCAAAATTTTCCTTGTTTACCAATGAAATGATATGGGAAACCCTGTTTTCATCGAGTTTGTCAAAAATATCGTCCAAGAGTAAAATAGGGTTGGTGCCGGATAGTTTTCTCATAAAATGAAACTGAGCGAACTTCAGGGC
>JAUIGC010000111.1 GCA_030429835.1 Bacteroidia bacterium | reverse complement strand
ATCATTTTTATTTATAAAAATACAAAAACATGGTAGGGTATTTTGTACCTCAGTTGTTATTAATACAAATTGCTATGAAAAAGAAGGTTTAGTTAATGAATCATTTTTAGGTTGGTTTTTGATTTTAATTAGTAAGCTCGGGGTGGTTCCCGAGCTTTTTTTATTGAAGTGTAAGGTTTTAGAAGTTCTTGCGACCAATTGTGTAGGAATGCAAAATGCTATGAAAAAGAAATTTTTCAGAATTGTATTCCAATTAGGTTGGTTGAGAAAGCCCGGTATTCGCCGGGCTTTTTTTATTCTAATTTATTCAAAATCATTCTTTTATAATAAAATATTTAGCTGTCCACCCTTTGTCCCCCTCCATTTTTTTTATCCTACAAATCAGTGGTTTAGGTTTGGGATGTCATTAAGTTGACAACCGTTTTGTGGTGTCTTGCTCGGTTAGGGCTGCAGACCGTTTCCGAGTGAGTCATTCAAGACGAATTAAAATTTAACCACAAAATAATGGAATTATGAAAACTTTCAATTTTAAAATTTTAGGAAGCATGTTTACGCTACCTATTTTATTTCTTGTCTTTTTTTCTTGTCAAAAAGATGAAATAACAGATCCAAAAGATCCTATCTCTGGGGGAACGGCAGATAAATTTAACGCCTTAATGGCAAGTATGCCTACTTTTACTCAGCCAGAAGAAGTTTCCGAGCCAAAGGAAGTGGAAGAAAAAGCAATACCGCCGGCCAAAGATGAGACCGATCCATCTTTGGAGTGTTACACCAAATATTACAAAGCTGCCCCGGGTTTTGATGAAATGTTGGCCTTGGATCCAACTACAGATGTTATTTTTCCTGGAGCAATTTTAAAAGGGGAGACCATTCCCACAGGGGAATATGTACCCATTGTGGCAGATAGGGCACCCATAACCCTTTCTGCATCTTTGACCAATATTACTGGTAGTCCTGTGGTAGAAATAACAGACCCTAAATTATCAACGGTCCGTGAAGGCATTAAAACAGGAATATTAGATCAAGAAGTTACAGGGGCTACAGCTGCAAAGGTGAATTTTTCAATATCAGAGGTATATAGCGAAGAACATTTGAAATTGGCTATGGGAACCAATTATAGGTCTGCGGCAACCAAAGTATCGGCATCATTTGATTTTTCTAAGTCAACCTACCAGTATAAATATGTGCTAAAATATTTTCAAGTATACTATACAATAGATATGGATCCCCCTAAAAATCCAAGTGATCTGTTTACCAATGTGCCAGATATTAATGCATTAGGCAGTACAAACCCCGTTTATGTAGCAACGGTTACTTATGGAAGAATGGTTATTTATACGATTGAATCCAATTATTCAAAAACTGAAGTAGATGCTGCATTTAAGGCGTCCTTCGGGTCTAGTGATGGCAGTGTAAATGCCGAATATGAAAAAGTCATTTCAGAGTCAGATATTGAGGCTTTAGTCATAGGAGGCTCTGGCAGTGATGCTGCTCAAACCGTTAATGGGCCTGCAGATGTTTACAATTATATTTCAAATGGTGGTGATTATTCCAAGGAGTCCCCAGGTGCACCGTTGTCATATAAATTAAGATACCTTAAACAAGGAACACCCATTGCAAGAGTTGTCTTATCATCAGAATATCCCGTTAGAAATTGTGATTTGGCTTATCCAGTTTTCACAATTGAACTTGATTATTTAAAATGTACAGGTTGTCATGATGGTAATGGAAGTGCAGGAGAGCTATATGGAAGATTAACCGCTACTCTGTACAGTAATGGTGCACAAAAAGGAGGTAAGGTTGCTTGGGACTATAAAGCTGGGGCTACCTATTCTCTGGAAAAAGACGAAACAAAATATGTGAATCTAACGGTACCTCCGATTGAGTTGTATAGGCCAGATTATGATGCGGATCATGTTGCCATTGGTGGTTGGTTAAAGGAAGAAGATGTTTGGCCAGATGCGGATGAGGATTTTGGATCTTCTTCTGACAAGATTTCATTAAAGGATATTCCATATGGTGGAAAGCATTTTGTGGTGAATTTTGGTGAAGTTCAAGTAGGGTACTGGTTAGAGCGTTTGAAGTAAAAGTTTTTCATTATCAGTGTTATAAAGGCCAGAAATTTTCTGGCCTTTTCCATTTAAAGACTTAGCACCAAATCTTGTAAGGATTCTTCAGAGGTTATATCTAGCTTTTTACGTAACCGGTAACGTGCTTTTTTAATCCCTTCTTGTGAGATATTGAGGATGTTAGCGATTTCCTTGGAGGACAAATTCATTTTTAAAAGAGCCAAAAGTCGTAGTTCATTGGAGGTTATCTGGGGATATCTAAGTTTTACGTTCTGGTTGAAGTCCTTGTGTACTTCCTGAAAATAGCGGGAAAAATTTTCCCAGTTATTGTCGTCCTGGAGATCAAAATTGATGGTGTGTATAAGTTGTTGGTAACCGCTTTTTGTAGGTTCTTTTTCCTTGAGCGTTTTAGCCTTTTGTTTAAGCGACTCGAGAAGTTCGTTTTTCTTTGCCAAATGTAAGGCATGGGTAGTAAGTTCTTTTCTTTTGAATGCCAAATCGGCATCTAATTTTTGCTTTGCCAGTTCGTTTCTTTTTAATTTTTGACGAATGGCGTAATAGGCCAATAAGGAAAGTAATATACCAATGGTCAGTATTATTTTTAATAGTAAATCATTTCTCTTTTTTTCCCGTAAAAGAGCTATTTCCTGATTTTGAAGGACAATCTGTTGTTCCTTGGTTTCCATATCAAATAGGGCCCTCATTTCCTCTATTTGCTGTGATTTCTTGTCGTTGAAAATTGTATCCATAATGCGATGGTAATCCATGAAATCGTTCAACGCCCCTTCATAGTTTCCGGTTTTTCTGTAAGATGAGGATCTTGTGAACAACGCTTCGGACAGCCTGGGAAGGGATTCAAGACTATCTGAAATGGCAATTGCACGTTGCAGATAAGGAAGAGCCAATTCAACTTTTTCCGTTTCATTATATAGTTTTCCCAGACTTATATAGGTTTGGTTTATTTCTGTTGAGTTATCCATTTTGGAAAACACTTTTAACGACTTTTCTAGGTTATTAAGGGCCTCAGGATAATTTTTTAGGTTGATATTGGCCTCTCCAACCAAATTATAGGCGCTGGCTTCCTTTAATTGAAAGTTATTTTCATTGGATATCCTAATTGATTTTTGCAAATAACCTATGGCCTCTTCATTTTTGTTCAAATGAATTAGGCTTTCTGCTATAAGTCTAAAAACCTCACTTTGCCACAACAGGTCTTCAAACTCCTCGTACACGGGATAGGCTTTTTCAAAATGATCAATGCTATTGAGATAATTCTCCAGCTTCATCTCAACTTCACCTAATAGCGTATGGGCATCGGCTATAAAGAGTGGGTTTTTGGCTCTTTCCCTATATTCTTTTAAAGCCTGAAGGCCATTTTTAAGGGCCAATTTATATCTGCCTTGCTTTATGTTTATTTCTGAAAGTGTGTAATAAGTCGAACCGATAAATTTAAAATCAATCTCCCTGGCTCCGGCCATGGTATCTTTGTTTACATAGATTTCAATATTCTTGTTCAAATACTGCTTGGCCAGATCAAAATCATTCTGTCTTTCGTACAAATTGGCAAAACGTGTATTCGCCGTTAAAATGCCCCCAATATTTTGAATTTGGGTTACCATATCTAAGGTGGCCTTGGTATAATAATAAGCGGAATCTAGTTCATCCCTATTGAAAAAATAGGAGCTGATTTGGTTAAGGCCCCTCGCAATTCCACTTTTATAGTTTAGTTTTTTGGACATGTTGACCATATTGTGACCAAATTTGTATGCCCTCTCTGGATCGGTGTAGGTCAAGTTCTGAAGGATCTCATCGGCCAGATTTACTTTTATGGTGTCAATAGGCCTTTTGTTGTATTCGATCAAAAGACTGTCGAGATTTTTGTATGTCTGGCTATGGCAAAAAATTACATGAAGAAATAGGTAGCACAATAGTGATTTCTTGCTGAACATTGATCTTCCAGGTTTGTAGGACATTGCCCCAAGTTAATCAATTAAAAATAACAAATCGAAGAACGATTAGAGGTGCATTATATGCCCTTCGTTTTCCTTTCAATTCTCAGGTTTAATTGTTTGTTAGAATCAAATGGAGAGTTGTAAAAACATTCAAAAGGAATCAAAATAACGGTTGAACTATATAAAAATCCAATTTGTAGGAATTGACTTAAAAAATTAATTTCCAGTATTTTATAATATTTTATATAAAATGGTAGTTCAATTACCTTACTTTATAGTCCAAACGCATCGTTATGGAGGCAGTCTTGTTTTTCGAGTCGGTATTATAGGCACCCCCCCAGGAATAATCCTCCCCGGAGTTCTGTCCGGTAATTTGAAAGACCCCCATTTTGGCCGATACCAAATCACCGAGATTACTACCCGAATTTTCCGCAATTTTTTCCGCTCTCAATCGGGCATCTTCCGTAGCCTTGGAAATCATTTCAATTTTAAGATCGGCTAATTTGGTATAATAATATCTTGGCGGATAACTGTTGAACTGCACTCCTTTATTCAAGAGTTCGGTTATTTCCCTGGATACGTTTTCAATCAGTTCCACATCTTGCGATTCAATCTTCACCGTTTGCATGAGTTGATACCCCCTAAAAATACTTCCCACATAATTGCCGTTTTCGTATTTATTGTCTCTCAACTCCGTAGTCTGCACACTGTTGAATATAATCTGTTCGGCCTTTATTCCTTTTGAGGTCAAATATTCCTTGACGATGTTTTTATCGCCATTCAGTTGGTCAAAGGCAGATTTAAGCACGGTGTTGGTCGCAGAAAATTGCCCTTCCCATACGATAAGGTCTGAAGTGAAGTTCTCATTACCCAACCCGGTAACCGAAATTATCTGCGGAGGGTTGGCGCGCCTCACATATGCATTGCCCAGAAAATAGGCGGCAATGATGATAGCGGCCCCAAAAATTATAGCTGAAATATGTTTCAAAACAAATGTTTTTAAATAATGATAAATATACCAAAAGATAGTTTTCAAAAAACTTCAAATTGCTATTTTTGCCCATGCAAAATAATGTTCTGATATTAGATTTTGGCTCCCAGTACACACAACTCATCGCTAGAAGGGTTAGGGAACTGAATATTTTCTGTGAAATAAAGCCGTACAATAAGCTACCTGAGGATTTAAACGAGTATAAAGCCGTAATTCTTTCAGGGTCGCCACATTCCGTTAGGGCAGAGGATGCACCCCATGTAGACCTCTCAGGGATAAAAGGAAAAAAACCTTTATTAGGGGTGTGTTACGGTGCACAGTACCTTGCCCATTTTAATGGTGGAAATGTTGAAAAGTCCAACACTAGGGAGTATGGTAGGGCCAAATTGGCCAAACTACATGTAGACGACCCTTTTTTGCAAAGTATATCGATTGGTAGTCAGGTTTGGATGAGCCATGCGGATACGATAAAAAGTCTTCCTGAGAATTCAGTCCTTTTGGCAAGTACCCATGATGTGGAAAATGCCGCTTTTAAGTTCAAGAACGAGGAGACTTATGGTATTCAGTTCCATCCAGAAGTGTATCATTCCACCGATGGAAAACAGATTCTGGAAAACTTTTTGGTGAATATCGCCAAAGTGGAACAAAACTGGACACCAGCGGCTTTTGTGGAAACTACCGTGGCCGGACTTAAAGCGAAGATCGGTGATGAGAAGGTAATATTGGGTCTCTCTGGAGGCGTGGATTCTTCGGTTGCGGCAGTACTGCTCAACAAGGCCATTGGGAAAAACCTGCATTGTATTTTCGTCAACAATGGTTTGCTCAGGAAAAATGAGTTTGAAGATGTACTCCACCAGTACAAGGATATGGGATTAAACGTAAAGGGAGTTGATGCTTCGGCACGTTTTTTGGATGCATTGGAAGGGGAGAGCGACCCGGAAAAGAAAAGAAAAATTATTGGAAGGGTATTCATTGAGGTTTTTGATGATGAATCACATCAGGTTGAAAACGCCAAATGGTTGGCGCAAGGAACCATTTATCCGGATGTTATTGAGTCCGTATCCGCAACGGGTGGTCCATCGGCAACCATTAAAAGTCACCATAATGTAGGTGGTTTACCAGACTTTATGAAATTGAAGGTGGTCGAGCCCTTGAAGATGCTTTTTAAGGATGAAGTAAGAAGAGTAGGCAAAAGTATGGGATTGGAACCAAACCTGCTGGGAAGACATCCATTTCCCGGCCCTGGTCTGGCAATACGAATTTTGGGAGATATAACCCGGGAAAAAGTGGCTATTTTGCAGGAGGTTGACCATATTTTTATACAAGGTTTAAAGGAATGGGGACTTTATGATCAGGTCTGGCAGGCCGGAGCCATGCTTTTACCCGTAAATAGTGTAGGGGTAATGGGGGATGAACGCACATACGAAAAATGCGTTGCCCTAAGGGCCGTTGAAAGTACCGATGGTATGACTGCGGATTGGGTAAATTTACCCTATGAGTTTTTACAAAAAACCTCGAACGATATAATTAATAAAGTGCCCGGTGTAAATAGGGTTGTTTACGATATAAGTTCCAAACCGCCGGCGACCATAGAATGGGAGTAATATGAAAGATTTAGTAAAGATATTTTTTACCGTTTGTTTTAGTGTTTTTTTGGGATGCAAGGCCTTAGGACAGAAGTTTACCACGCATTCAGTTAAGCAAAACGAAACATTGTATAGTATTTCCAAAAGATATGGTGTTTCCCAAGATGAAATATTAAAATACAATAAGGAGCTTAAGAAAGGCGAACCGCTGAGCATCAATACCATATTGGTTATTCCAAATGCTGGTGAAGTGTCAACACAACCAGAACGTACGGAACCTACCAAACAAAATAGCGAACCTGTGGACGGGGCCGTGGAAGAATTGGTTAATAGAATCATAAACGATTCCGTGGTAAAGCGAGAACCCATCGGCTTTGTGAATCACAGGGTAGGTAAAAAAGAGACGTTGTACGGAATAGCCCAGGAATACGATGTTACCGAAGAGGAAATAAAGAAATATAACAAGGAATTGTATTCCTCCCAGCTTAAAAGAAAAATGGTCATTAGGGTGCCTAAATATAAAAAAGTGGATGGGGACCAAAATTCCATTGACGTTGCGGACTACGAAAAATATGTTGTAGCGCCAAAGGAAACCCGATGGAGTATAGCCAACAAATACGGAATAACAATAGATAGTATGTTGGTTTTGAACCCTTCGCTTTCCAAGACTTCCAACTATTTACAGGAGGGTTATGAATTACTTCTCCCAAAGATTGCCGGTTCAACGGTAGATAATCAGGAAACCCAATTATATACTTCCTATACGGTTCCTGCCAAAATGAATTTTTATAGGCTTGAAAAGGAATTTGGGGTGAAGTCCGATGAGGTCGTTCGATTGAATCCGGAAATTACCGAACGGGGTGGCCTAAAGGAAGGAATGGTAATTCGGTTACCAGAAACAAAATTGGATCCCGGGGCGATAAATACAGACAACTATATTTTCTACGAGGTAAAGCCGAAGCAAAACGAGTTTCGTCTTACCAGAAAATTTGGGATGAGCTGGGAAGAATTGATTAAACTTAACCCCGAGCTCAAAAATGGATTAAAGGCGGGTATGGTGCTGAAATTACCCAAAGATCAAGTAGGTGAATTTGAAGTAAGGAATTCCTTGATTTTGGATAAAATCAATTTATTGGATAGTATCAATGTGGAGAACAAACCAAAAATCATGTTCCTTCTACCCTTTAGGTTGGATAAACTCGATTTAAATAACGAAGAATCCGTAGAATGGACCATTGAGAACAGGAATAGTCTAAAATATAGTCTTGGTCTTTATTCGGGTGCCTTGGTGGCTTTGGATTCCATTAAAGCTTTGGGAGTATCCGTAGACGTAAAAACGTTTGACAATCGTTTGGATCTGCAAAGAACCAAGGAGATTCTACAACGGGAGAACCTAGGTTCTTACAACGCTATTTTTGGTCCATTGGATGTTCTATCCTTAAAGGAAGCCTCCACCCAAGCCGCGAGTTATAACTTACCGGTAATTGCTCCGGTACCTGCCAATAGCGATATAAGTTTGGGCAATGTATTTTTTTCGTATACCCCGGAGGAAACACTTCGCGATCGCATGCTAAAATTTGTTTCCGAGAAACATACCGATGAAAACATCATCATTATAGCCGATGGCAAAAATAAAATGGTCCAAGATTCTATTTTAAGCAGGTTTCCAAACGCGAAGATTGTTAATGTGAAGGAGGAAGAGGAAAATATAGGTATCAACCGCGACAAATTGGAACTTCAGTTGTCCGAGGATGTAGAAAATTGGGTTTTCGTGGAGTCCGATAACTTTAAATTAATTTCCAGTGTAGTATCTATATTAAACTCCTTCCATAATGCTGTATTGGACATTGAAAATCCCGAAGCCCAAAAAATTATGGTGAGAATGTTTACTACAGACAAGAACAATGCCTTTGATAACGACGTTATTTCAAGCACGCATTTGTCCAATCTACGTTTCACCTATCCTTCCGTATACAGGGAGGCACCATCAGATTCCTTTGTAGAAAGATATAAAAAACGTTTTGGGGACACGCCCGATAAATTTGCCGTGAGAGGGTTCGATATTACCTACGACCTTTTATTAAAGCTGGCGTATAAGAACAATTTATTGGATGTATCCAAATTTATAGGTGAAACCCAGTACAGTGGAAATAAATTCGATTATGAAAAGGATATTTCCTCCGGATATTTTAACCAGGCTTCCTATATTATTGGATACGATAACATGTATATAAAGGAATTGGAATAATATACCTTTACATGGAGTATATGGTCCCGTATTTCAAATAAGCTTGTAGTATTTTTATTTCAGCGTTATTTTGTCCTAAGCCGACGTAGCAATGAGAACTTTAGGTTCCGTATTCAGACACTTGATTTCCTTGAAATGAGGCTTCCAAGATTCTTAGTTTTTGCACTTGTTCTAACAGTGTTTAGTCTTGAGCTAAGAGGTCAGGAAGAAATTCCTTGGTCTTCCAATTTTAGGTTACAATGGAAAGATTTTAAAGGGGAAATCCCCATAGGGACAAGCGCCGCCGCTACTACCGCGAGTGGAATAAGTTATAATTTTTCCTCTAATTATGAAAATGGTCAAATGGTAGTGAATTACAGGGTGCAATCCTTTTTCTACCCCACTAAATCATGGTATAGGCCCCAAATTTGCAACGATGTGACCTTGCTTCACGAACAATTGCATTTTGATATTTCTGAAGTATTTGCTAGAAAAATGGCCAAAGAAATGTCCGAAACAGAGTTCACAAAAGACATTAAACAAGAAGTAAGGGCTATTTACAAACGAACTTTAGAGGAGCTGGACAAATTTCAAAGGCGCTATGACCAGGAAACCGATTTTTCCCGAAATATCGCACAACAAAAGCTTTGGCAAAAGCAAATAAGCGAAGTCCTAAAAGAGAAAAGTGATTACTAATTTGCTGAACAGGCCGCTCTTAGATTTGCAAAGGACTGTTTGGTGCTTTCGGATAAATAATCCCTACAGGTGCGTTCCAAGTCGTCTATATCGGCGATAATGGCTGTACAACTTCTATCCGGGTTTGCTTCGTTGGTATCCTCAAATTCCTGTACGCGGTTTGCACAGGTCAGGGCTTCGGTAGTTTCGTCAAAAGCATCCTTTACTTGTTTTACACAGCCTGAAAGTATCGATGCGGTTAAGGCCAATATCAGTAACTTATTATTTTTCATAATTCTAATTTGGTAACTAAAAAGATTGGAATTTGGTTTACAATAAAAAACAAACGAAAAAAAGGCCCTTTTCTTGTGAAAAGGGCCAATTATCATTGTTTCTTGATATTTCAGCTAAACATCACATATGGTGACGCCCTGTTTTAAAGCCGCAATTTTATCTTCCCAACTTGGTACAAATTCTTGCGCTACATGACCGGTATAACCGGTTTCTAATATGGCTTTCATTACGGCAGGATAAAAGATTTCCTGTGTTTCATCGATTTCATGCCTTCCTGGATTTCCACCGGTGTGATAATGACCGTAGTATTGATGATAATCCTGAATGTTCCTTATAATATCCCCTTCCATAATCTGCATATGGTAAATATCATAGAGCAACTTAAAATTGTCCGAACCAATGGTTTCACACAGTGATACGCCCCATTCCGATTTATCGCACATGTAATCCTTGTGGTTTACCTTGCTATTCAAAAGCTCCATTTGTATGACCACTCCATGTTCTTCCGCCAAGGGAATAATTTCCTTTAGTCCTTTGGC
>JAUIGC010000110.1 GCA_030429835.1 Bacteroidia bacterium | reverse complement strand
TAATATGGCCTTCGGAAGCGGATTTTATAGAGTATGAGACTATTGATTACAATGAGGAAATATTAATAGGTTGGGAAATCGTAACCGAAAAAAGATTGAAATCTGAATATGAGGAAAGGTTTTCCGGCATTGACTTCGCTCTTGCGGAATCCGCCAATGACGCATCGGTAGGACAGGGAGGTTCTTTGGCCCGGTTTAAGATTGTGGACCAATATCTTTATGCGGTGGACAGTCATAATATAAATGTCTTCAATATTTCCGACCTAGAAAACCCTAAGGATCTGGAAGATGTCTTTGCCGGTTTTGATATAGAAACCATATTTAACAAAGGTCAATATCTTTTTCTAGGTAGTATGAGAGGGATGTACATATATGATATCTCTTCTCCGGCAACTCCAACCTTTGTTTCGGAATTTCAGCATGGTACGGCCTGTGACCCGGTTGTGGTAGACGATAACTACGCCTATGTTACACTACGAGGAGGCAATACCTGTGGAGCAACGGAAAGTGGTTTATTTATCATAGATATTTCCAATATTTCTGAACCCGTACTTAAACAAACCTACAGTATGGATGAGCCCTATGGTTTGGGCATAAAGGATGAGAAGCTATTTATTTGTGATGGCGCTTCCGGTTTAAAAGTTTTTGATAAATCCGATATAGCAAACCTAAAGACCTTGGACCACTTTAAAAACGTGGTGACCTTTGATGTAATTCCCTTGGAGGAAAATCTTTTAATGGTAGGTGAAGGAGTTTTGTATCAATATGAATATTTAGATCATAAAATCAATTTGATCAGCGAATTGGAACTCAACTGATATTGACCTTTATTCAACTGAGAACACCCATTAAACATGGGTGTTTTTTTATACCATATTATTATATGTTGAGGCAAATTAAAAAAATCGACTACTTTTGTTGCTCATAAAAACCAACGCATGGCCAAGAATTTAGTAATAGTTGAGTCCCCGGCGAAAGCAAAAACCATCGAAAAATTTCTAGGAAAGGATTTTAAGGTAGAGTCCAGTTTTGGACATATTGCAGATTTGCCGTCCAAGGAATTGGGAGTGGATGTGGAGAATGATTTTGCGCCCAAATATATTGTTGATAAGGAAAAAAAGGCGTTGGTCAAAAAATTAAAAGATCTTGCAAACAAAGCGGAAACCATATGGCTGGCAAGTGATGAAGATCGAGAAGGAGAAGCCATTTCTTGGCACTTGGCAGAAGAATTAGGCTTGGATAAAGAAAAAACGAAAAGAATTGTTTTTAACTCGGTTACAAAGGCCGCCATACAAAGGGCCATTGAAAATCCACGGGATATCAATTACAACTTAGTAAATGCCCAACAGGCTAGGAGGGTGTTGGATCGTTTGGTAGGGTATGAGCTGTCCCCGGTACTATGGAAAAAGATAAAACCGGGATTATCTGCGGGCAGGGTGCAATCCGTTGCCGTAAGACTTATTGTGGAGCGGGAGCGCGATATTGAAGCTTTTGTCCCGGAAGCATCCTTTAAGGTTTCTGCGGAGTTCAGAACGAATTCTGGCAGTGTGTTCCAGGCGAAGTTGCCAAAGTCCTTTGAATCCAAAGAGGAAGCGAATGCCTTTCTGGAAGAAAATATAGAAGCCAAATTTTCTGTAGCCAAACTGGATAAAAAGCCTGCCAAGAAATCTCCTTCGGCACCATTTACCACTTCCACATTGCAGCAGGAGGCGTCAAGAAAGCTATATTTTTCGGTGGGCAGAACCATGCAGGTGGCACAACGTTTGTACGAGGCCGGACTCATAACCTATATGAGAACGGATAGCGTAAACCTATCTGGCGAGGCAATAAATGCTGCCAAGGAGGCAATTGTTGAAAATTACGGAGAGAAGTATAGCAAGGTCAGAAACTTTACAGGCAAGTCCAAGGGAGCACAGGAGGCTCACGAGGCAATACGTCCCACGGATATGGGAAATCAATCTCCTTCGCTTGAAAGAGACCAGGCAAAATTGTATGATCTTATTTGGAAAAGAACGATAGCGTCCCAAATGAGCGATGCTGAATTGGAAAGAACCAATGTACGCATTCAGGCAGATAAACATTCCGAAGAATTTACCGCTAATGGCGAAGTCATTAAGTTTGATGGTTTCTTGAAAGTGTACCTTGAAGGCGTTGATGATGAGGACTTGGCAGAGGAACAGGATGGCATGCTTCCGGTATTGAAGGTAAACGAAGTTCTCTTAAACAATTATATTTCCGCCACAGAGCGATTTACACGACCACCTTATCGGTTTACGGAAGCCTCCTTGGTTAAAAAATTGGAGGAACTAGGAATAGGAAGGCCATCTACATATGCACCTACTATTTCCACAATTTTAAACCGGGGATATGTAGAAAAGGGTACCGTTGAGGGTACCGAAAGAAAATATGCCCAATTGGTTTTGGAAGCCAATAGGATAAAGGAAAAGAACCTCACTGAAAATGTTGGTTCTGATAAAGGTAAAATGGTACCCACCGATATAGGAACCATTGTGACCGATTTCTTGGTCAGTAATTTTGGAAATATCCTGGATTATAATTTTACCGCTCAGGTAGAAGAGGATTTTGATGAAATTGCTACGGGCGAGGAAGATTGGAAGAAAATGATGAAGAACTTTTATAAGGATTTTCATCCCAATGTGGTCGATGTTGAGGAAAATGCGGATCGTGCCAGTGGTGAACGTGTGCTGGGGAAAGACCCGAAAACTGGAAGACAGGTGTCTGTACGTTTAGGTAGATTTGGGCCCATGGTCCAGATTGGAACAGTAGAAGAGGAAGAAAAACCACTTTTTGCCAGTCTTTTGCCGGATCAATCATTAAATACCATTACCTATGAGGAGGCTATGGACCTTTTTAAACTTCCAAGAAAATTAGGGGTTTACGAAGGTGAAGAAGTCGAGGCCAATGTAGGTAGGTTTGGACCTTATGTACGTTTTGGCAAGACCTTTATTTCGCTACCCAAGGATGAAAGTGCCATGGAAGTTGAAATGGAACGGGCCATAGAGTTAATAAAGGAGAAACAAGAGGCCGATGCCCCTATTGCCAGTTATGAAGGTGAGGATGTAACCAAAGGTGTCGGAAGATTTGGACCTTATATAAAATGGAACGGTATGTTTATCAATGTCAACAAAAAATATGACTTTGATAATTTGTCCAAAGATGATATTGTTGCGCTTATTGAAGACAAAAAGCAGAAGGAAAGGGAAAAAGTCGTTCAAAACTGGCCCGATCAAGGCATTAGAATTGAAAAGGCAAGATGGGGGCGGCACAATATTATAAAAGGTAAGACTAAGGTCGAATTGGCCAAGACGGTGGATGTATCCAAAATGTCATTGGAAGAAGCTGCAGAATTAATTGAAAAAAAGGCTCCCAAAAAAAAGACGAAAGCGAAACCCAAATCAAAAAAGTAGTATAATTTTGAAAGGAAGTGATAGAAGGCTTCACTTTTAAATAATCAAAATCAATACTTAAAACCAACATGGCTTTTGATTTTTTAGTTCCTGTAGAGGATAGGGTGCTTGCCCATTGCGAATTGTTGCCAGCCCAGGCAATAGGTAGAAATACATATATTCATACGGTTAAAGACGGTTTGCCGGTTTTAGCCAATGCGACCGTTGCGATTTTCGGCGTCAAAGAATCCAGGAATGCCTATGAAAAGAAGCTGGAAATTTTGGACGTTTCGGCGATTCGGTTACAGTTGTATAAACTGATGCTTGGTAACTGGGATACCACCATCGTGGATCTTGGCGATCTGGAAGAAGGTGAAACGGTCGAGGATACCTATTTTGTGGTCAAGGAGGTTACGGCCGGTCTTTTGGAAGAGGGCATTATACCTATAATATTAGGAGCTACGCAAGACATTACCTATCCGGCATATCGTGCTTTTGACGGAATTAAGGATATGATAAACTTGGTTGCCATAGATAGCCGGTTTGATTTTGGCATTGATGACGAACTCATATCCTCCCATTCCTATATGAGTAAGATCATAACGGATAAGCCGAATAATCTTTTTAATTTTTCCAATATTGGCTATCAGAGTTATTTCAATGCTCAAGAGGAGGTGGATCTTATGGAGCGTCTTTTTTTTGACTCTTATAGATTGGGAGAAATAGCCAACGATCTTTCTCTGGCGGAACCGGTGCTCAGAAATGCACACATGGTTAGTCTGGATTCAAGGGCTATAAAGGCCAGTGAGATTGGATTTTCAGGAAATTTTTCACCTAACGGATTTACTGGAAGGGAAATTTGTGCCATAGCAAGATACGCGGGTATTAGTGAGCGTGTCATGGTGTTTGGTATTTTTGAAATGGAAAACAATGTCCAATGTCAACAACTATTAGCTCATATAATATGGTACTTTATAGAAGGTATAAATTATCGTATCAAGGAGTCGCCCTACAATAAAACGGACGATTTTACCAAATATAATGTTCCCAATGAGGAAGAGGAGCTCGTTTTCTACAAGAGCCTTTTAACAGAAAGATGGTGGGTAGAGGTGCCATCTATTTTTACTTCACATACTAAAGAAGGTACACAAGCGTTATTACCTTGCACAGAGCAGGATTATTTGGACGCATGTGACCAAAAAATTCCCGAACGGTGGTTTAAGGCCTATAAAAAGGGCTTTAATTAATTGAAAAATTAGTAAGACATAAAATTATTAATACAATAATTTATTCAAAAGATAGTTTTAAGAATTAGAATAACATTATAGTATTTACATTTTAACCATAATCGAAATTTAACCTAAAGTATGAAGAAGCTATTGTTATCATCTATAGCGTTTGTTTTTTTGCTCACGAGTTGTGGGTCAAAGACTAAAGGAGAGCTAGTCGGAGCCCAGGGCAAAAAATGGTATCCCGAAAAACCATATGGAATGGAACTTATCCCAAGGGGTTCTTTCATTATGGGTAAAAGTGAAGAAGACCAAGCCAAAGTATTGAACGCACCTACAAAGACAGTTACTGTAAGATCCTTTTATATGGACGATACTGAAATTACCAATAGTGAATACCGTCAATTCGTGGAATGGGTAAAGGATTCTATAACCAGAACACGTTTGGCCATTTTGGCCGATGAGCTTGGAATTGGACCCGAGGATGGAGGAATTGGGGATTATGCATTTAAGGATGCGGATACCACCAGAGCCTCTGTTTATGACAAATATATGCTTGATAATTATTCAGGTATGGGAGAAACTGGTTATGAAGGAAGGGCTCTAAATAAAGATGAGGACCTCATTTGGGACACTTCAGAATATCCGGATGAATATTATGCCGAGGTGATGGATTCATTGTATATCCCAGAAGAGGAATCCTATAATGGTCAAAGAAGCATTGATGTAACTAAGCTAAAATACAAGTATAGCTGGATGGATATCGAGGCAGCAGCTCGTGCTTCAAAAAAAGGCAAAGGCAGCAGAAAGGACTTTATCCGCCACGAGGAACTGGAAATCTATCCTGATACTACGGTCTGGATCAGGGATTTTGAATACTCCTATAACGAACCGATGCATAACGATTATTTTTGGCACGATGCCTACAGTGATTATCCAGTAGTTGGAATCTCTTGGCAACAGGCAAAAGCTTTCTGTAATTGGAGAACAAAGTTTAAAAACGACGACCAAAAAAGTCGTGGAAAGCAATTTGTGAACCAATTCAGGTTGCCTACGGAAGCAGAATGGGAATATGCCGCCAGAGGTGGAATTGAAGGAGGTACTTATCCTTGGGGAGGCCCATATGTAATTAGTGACACGGGTTGTTTTATGGCTAACTTTAAGCCTCAGCGAGGTGATTACGCAGCGGATGCCGCTTTGTATACTGTAGAAGCCAAGTCCTATGAGCCGAATGACTTTAACTTATACAATATGGCCGGTAACGTGGCGGAATGGACCAACTCCAGTTATGATCCAAGTGCGTACGATTATGTATCCACTATGAACCCTAACGGAGGTGATCAATCCAATACGAGAAAAGTTATCAGAGGTGGTTCCTGGAAAGATGTTGCCTATTTCTTACAAGTAAGCACAAGGGATTACGAATATGCGGATTCTGCCCGTAGTTACATAGGCTTCAGAACCGTACAGGATTACATGGGCGAAGAAGATTCAACGCAATAAAAAGAGTAAACTAGTAAACTATTCATATCAATTATTAACCAAATCTTTAGTATTAAACCTTTAAATTAAAATTAAATCATGGCACAGTCAAAATCAACAAAAAAATTATTCAACATGGCCTACGGGCTTGGAGCATCAGTCGTAATCATAGGTGCATTATTTAAAATTCTTCACTGGGAGTTTGGACCTTTAACAGGTGGTCTTTTATTGGCGATCGGTCTTATTACAGAAGCATTGATCTTCGCTATTAGTGCATTTGAACCAGTAGACGATGAATTGGATTGGTCTTTAGTCTATCCAGAATTAGCTGGCGGGGAATCTAAAGGAAGAAAAAATGAACTAGCTGAAGTTAAGGAAGCAGAAACTTCTTTGTCCAAAAAATTGGATGATCTTTTAAAAGAGGCAGGTGTAGATGCCAATCTTATGGAAAGCCTAGGATCTAGTATCAGAAATTTCGAAGGTGCTGCAAAAGGTATCGCTCCTACTGTTGATGCTATGGAGTCTACAAGAAAGTATTCCGAAGAAATGGTACAGGCTGCCGCTCAAATGGAATCCTTAAACAGTCTTTATAAAGTACAATTGGAAAGTGCTAGCAGACAAGCTTCCGTTAACGAGGAAGTTGTTCAGAATGCAAGTGCGCTTAAAGAGCAAATGGCTTCATTGTCCACAAACCTTTCTTCTTTGAATGGTGTTTATGGTGGAATGTTGTCCGCAATGAACAGAAACTAAATTGGATTTTAATAAAACCAAACCAAATCAGTATTAATTAAAATCTAATTAAAAAACCATGGCAGGAGGAAAACAAACACCACGTCAGAAGATGATCAACCTAATGTACTTGATCTTCATCGCAATGCTGGCGTTAAATATGAGTAAAGAGGTGCTAGCAGCATTCGGTATAATGAACGAAAAGCTAGAGACTTCTAATGAAATGACTACGGCAAGTAACGAAGCGTTCTTGGGCAGTCTGGAAACAAAGGCATCTGAGGATGCGGCTAAATACGAAAAGCTGTACCAAGATGCCCAGAAAATCAAAGCAATGTCCCAAGAGTATTATGACTATTTACAAACTCTTAAAGACGGAATGACAGAAGGATTGGAAGACCCTAAGGATTATGCTCGTATGGATAATTCAGATTATTTGGATCAGAAATTCTTCCAAGGAGATAATTTATCAGAAGGAGGTCAAGAGTTTATGAAAAGACTTACCGACTATAGAGATCAAGTTGCCGCTATTGTTCCGGCGTCTTTGAAGCAATCTGTTATCGATAGATTTCAGACTGGCAACGAAGAAGGAAAAGTAAAGGCAAAGGATGGTATGCAAGATTGGATCAACTATCATTACGAGGGATATCCCCTTGTGGCCTCTTTGGCAAAATTGACTGCTTTACAAGCTGATGTTAAAGCTACTGAAGAATCTGCCTTGAAATCTATGTTGGAAGGAGAGTTAACAAGTCAAGTTTCCTTAAAGAACTTTGCAACATCACTTTCTGCATCTAAATCTGCTTATTATGCCGGAGAAAGGTATGATGGTAAAATCATCATCAGTAAAACGGATAATACTTCTACTCCGGTAAGAGCTGAATTGACTTTGGACGGCAGAAAGCTTTCTGAAGGTACAGACTACAAATTGGAAGCTGGTGGTGTTAAAATGTTGATTGGAGCCGGTTCTGCCGGAGACCACGAGGTAGAAGGTACGATTTTCTTTAAGCAGGACGGAGAAGAAATAGAAGTACCTGTTAAAAACTCCTTTGCTACCATTTCAAAACCAAATTCAGCATTGATCGCTGCAGATAAGATGAACGTTGTGTATCGTGGTGTAGCCAACCCAATGTCCATCTCTATCCCTGGTATTCCAGATAATAAAGTAAGTGCTTCCGCTCCCGGACTTAAGAAAGTGAGTGCTAGTAAGTACGTAATGAATCCAGGTACAGGTAGGGAAGTTACTATTAATGCTAGTGGTATTTTACCTGACGGTACAAAAATAAATACACCGGCTACGTTTAGGATTAAGGATATTCCAAGACCTGAAGGTACGCTTAGCAAGCAGGCAGGTAGTGTAAAATTACCTAGGGCCAACGTTGAGATTGCTACAATTGGCGCTATGTTGGATGATTTTGATTTTGATTTGAATCTTGCGGTTAGTGGATTTAAGTTTAAGGTTCCCGGTCAGCCAACCGTTAGTGTAAACGGTAACAAGTTGGACGCTAAAGCTAAAGCTGCATTGAAACGTGCAGGTAGAGGTGATGTGGTTCAGATCTTCGATATCGAAGCATATATTACGAACAACAAAAGTTACAAATTGAAGAAAGTATCTCCGGTAGTTGTGGAGATAACAAACTAAAATAGTAAATACTACCGGGTAGCCCCAAAAGGGTTGCCCGGTTAATTTTAAAGTTAACAAGAATGAATTGGAAAAATGTTTTAGTAATGGGCGCGGTAACCTTGTTGCCGGCTTCCATAATGGCTCAGGCCAATATCTTGAACGCTAAAAAACCACAAGAAATAGGGGTTCGTACGGAAGAACAAAAAGCCGTGGACAACGATGCTCCTTTGGAATACGGTTATGTGGATGATCGGGATATTCTTTGGTCCAAAACACTGTGGGAAACCATTGATTTGGATGAAAGGGTAAACTTTCCCTTGTATTATCCAACAGATACCATGGATATAGGTAAAGACAGAAGGTCTTTATACCATGTATTGATCAAAAATCTTAGGGAAGGCAAGTTGGAAGCCTATGCGGATTCCTACTTTACTGAGAAAAGAACTTATAATGACTTATCCAGTGCGCTACAGTCCGTGGATACATTGGACTATGGTTATGAACAAATAAATGCCGGTGAGCAGGTATCTGCAGAGTACATTACCCGCAGAAATATAACCGCTGCCGAAATTGAAGAGTACCATATAAAAGGAATGTGGTATTTTGACAAAAGACAAGGAGAGTTAAAATATCGTTTGTTGGGGATTGCCCCAGTTGCTCCAGACGTAAACTTCATCGATGATGAAAACCCGGATATGGTAGAGTTGTTTTGGATCTGGTATCCAGATGCTCGTGAAATCTTGCACGAGGCCAAAGTCTTTAACCAGCAAAATTCCGCTCAACCTATCTCATATGATATGTTGTTGAACGCAAGAAGGTTTAATGCTGTTATCTATAAAGAGGATAATGTTCACGGAGACCGAGAGGTCAGTGATTATATTGCGGACAATGCACTTTTCCAATTGTTGGAGGCTAAACGTATCAAGGAAGCTATTAGGGACAGGGAACAAGATATGTGGGCATACTAAGCCAAATGAAAATTCCAATTCAATAATATAAGCTCCGATAATATATCGGAGCTTTTTGTTTATGTCTATTTTTGCCAAATGGTAGATTATATTGTCGTTGGCTTGGGTTTGGCAGGAACTGCTTTTTGTGAAACCTTAAGGCGAAATCAAAGAAGTTTTTGTGTCATTAGTGACCAATCCCAGACCTCTTCAAAGGTAGCAGCAGGGTTATCCAACCCGGTCATCTTAAAACGGTTTACTTTAGCCTGGAGAGCCGATGAACTGGTGCCTTATTCCAAAAGCTTTTACACAGAATTGGAAAAGGAATTAAATGTGAAGTTCCTCATTGATCAACCCATCTTACGTAAATTCAGTTCAATAGAGGAACAGAATCTATGGTTCGAAGCTTCCGATAAGGATGCATTGAACCAATTTTTATCTCCACAACTGGAAAGGAATTCGAACAAGGCCCTAATTGCACCATTTGATTTTGGAAGTTTAAATGGAGCATATAAACTAAATACCGAAATATTCCTTACGAGTTATCAAAATGAAATATTACATTCTGATATTCATTTACGAGAAACTTTTGATTATTCCCAGATAAGCAAAAAGCAGAACTATTTAGAGTACAAGGGAATTAGAGCCCGTAATATTCTTTTCGCTGAGGGTTTTGGGCTTAAAAAAAACCCGTTTTTCAATTATCTTCCCATGAATGGTTCAAAAGGAGAATATTTGATCATAAAATCCAATGAACTAGTTCTACAGAGCGCTGTTAAATCATCCATTTTTGTGATACCACTTGAGCCAAGTTTTTATTTGGTCGGAGCCAACTATAATTCCGTGGATAAGGACAATGAACCCTCAGAAGAAGCAAAAGCGGAACTACTTAAAAAACTGGAGAACATTATAAATTGTCCTT
>JAUIGC010000109.1 GCA_030429835.1 Bacteroidia bacterium | reverse complement strand
CACCCAAATCATCCGGCTCTATGTGGATCAGTACATGCTCCAAATTGGGAATCTCCGCTTTAAGGTGGTCCTGTAGGCGATGTGCAATGTCATGCCCGTCCCGTACCGAAATATCAGCCTTCACCATGGCGTGCAAATCGATATGATATTTCATGCCTGCCTTGCGGACATAGCATTTTTCCGTACCCACAATGCCTTCCACCTTGTTCGCTTCCTTCCTGATGCTATCCAAGATATCGTCATAGCGATGTTCGTCCATAATTTCGCCCAAAGCCGGTCTAAAAATAAGATAGCTATTATAGAGGATAAAGCCTGATGCCATCAAAGCCGCCCAATCGTCCGCCGTTTCGTAGCCTTTACCAAAAATCAGGGCGATGGAAATACCGATAAATGCCATGATCGAGGTAATGGCATCACTACGATGGTGCCAGGCATCTGCCCTTAACGAGGAACTATGGGTCTGTCTGCTTTTTTTAAGGACAATTCTATAGGACACTTCTTTCCACAAAATAATGACCCCAAGTACGATCAAGGTCCATGGTTTGGGGACTTTATGTGGGGTATTGATATTTTCAATGCTCTCGTACGCGATGACCGTGGCCGACGTCACCAAAAAAGCAACGACCAAAAAGGTCACCAAAGGTTCTATTTTTCCATGACCGTAGGGGTGGTTCTCGTCTGCCGGTCTTTTTGCGTATTTGAGTCCCAATAACACCAATAACGAGGAAAATATATCCGTGGTAGACTCAATGGCATCGGCGATTAGAGCATAGGAGTTTCCAAAAAATCCCGCTAACCCTTTTACCAAGGCCAAACAGGTGTTTCCTATGATACTGAAATACGTGGTTCGTATGGCACTTTCCTCGTTCGTCATATTGCTTTGGACACCCTTCAAAACTGTTGCAAAAATACCACCTTCCCATCTTTCTATCACCGACTTCCGGGATAATTTTGGGCCTCTTTTCTACTTTAGGTATTTGTCTTCAAAAGCCCCTACCTTTCGTTTCAAATAATCGGGAGCATTGAATCGAATGCCTAAAAACAAATGGTAGAATATTCTGGTATCGTGGTTTACGACCGTGGTATATTCCTGTTTGTATTGTGCACCGGAAAGTGTGGTATATACGCCTGTATAAAACCGATCTCCATTATAGCCCGCGCCAATTTTACCATCCCATCGGAACAACAAATTATTCTGATCGGTAATGACCTCTCCAGAATTGAGTCGGGTGGTTAATTTGGTATGTAGATACCCTATTTGGGCCTGCGTCCCCAGCGAAAGGTAATATTTTTTGTTGGCCACAAAGGTATAGGCATATCCCGGACCTGCACTTGTTTCCCAATTATTGGATTTTTGCGTACCTGGGGTCTCGGAGGTATCGTCTATAATATAATAGCGTGCATTGAATACCGGAATAAAACTGCCAGCACTCTTTAACTGCCGCTCCGTTTGGGAGGTAAGACTTCTAAAGGAAAAGCGGGAATTACTGTAATACCCCGCCGAAAGGGAGAAACCGGTATACCTAAGGTCTGGGAACTGAATAAAGGGATCCCCATGATTACGGGGCGTAAAATCATTGGTATTGGCCAAATAATAGCCTTTGACCCTATCATAGGACACCTCAAAAAAGCTTTTCTTAAAGTTAAGTGCCGTACCCCAACTAACACTTTTGGTCTTCCCTTTTAGGTTCTCGTTTCCGTTGCCGGGAATAAAGTTCGGGGCTAGGGAAAAACCTAATGAAATAAATCGATAATTGAGATTATACCTTAGATGGGTCTTCGCATTCGGGTGAATAACCAATCGCTCATTGGGCGTGCGCACCTCAAAAACCTCATAGGCATTGTTCAGGGAGAGGTCCATGGCCATTTTATTGTCCATTTTTTCAATCCAACCATCCGCTACGATCAATGTGGAATCCTGGGCCTTCATGTGTAATTGAGCCAAAATAAGAACACCTAAACACAAACGTAATCTAAATGGGATATGGAAAAGATTGCTCTTAAGTTTCATGGTTAGTGGATTGGATGCCCAACTAAATATACAAAACAATCCCATGTAGACTTTTGGATTTCATGGCCTTGTAATCGCAAAAACGTCATATGCCCTGAAAAGGATTTTAGAATCCATAGGACTTTCTGGCACTTGCAACCTGTTCCTCTTCCGTGGTTTCCGGATACAGGATATATTTTGGTGCGATAATGGGTTTAGCCTGCTCCACTCTAACTTTAATAATGGTGGCGAATGGAAATTTTCCCTCGGTCATGGTATTCAACAATGGCTCCATTTCCCCGAATCCCGAATCTTGCTTTTTTACAAGCTCCGCCGTTCCTTTGAGTTGAAACCCTTTTTGAACTAGTACATCCAAAATACTGATACATACCTGCGGATTATGCCTGATGTTTTTTACACTTTGGGGCGAGGCAATGTTGGCTATGATGATATACTCCTCCTGGTAATAGGTGAAAATCTCCTTTGGGGATACATTAGGTGTATTATCCGGGGCTACGGTAGCCAACCAGCACAATACACTTTTGTCCATACACCGTTTTATTTCTTTGGATAGTTTCATTTTTTTAAGGGCTTACCGCTTTTTCATAGTTTTCCAAACAAGCATCCAAAGGATTTCCAACAGTATGAATACATTCACAAAATTGATACCCCACTTCCTGGTTGGGGGCATCAGCAAATTGTTTTTTACAATCCTTAAGCGAATTATGGGGCATTACTTCGTGTCCAAACTCGGCAAAGGCCACGGTAGCCACTAGGGTCGAAAGTACAAAACCGGCGAACAGGTACGGAAACTTCCAACTGTATTTTTCCGGTTTTTGAACAATCCCCAGATCCGAAAAGTGATTTAGGGGCAAGAGATACCGCACCCGATCGTAGTTCCATACCAACAAAAAGAGACAGGCCAACACCATCAACGGAGAGGTCACATAAGATCCCTCAAAACGCACGGCATAGGAGAGCAACCAAATATTTACGATAATAGGGAAGTATAAGAGTGCACCTAAGGTCACCGTTCTGGGAATGAGCAATAAAATAGCCGCCACGATCTGTGCCACGCCAATAAAGGTGTAATAGTAGCCCGTATGGTGCAGGGCCTCCAAATAAGCCCCCATGGGATGTTGTTCCGCCAAGCCACTGGCAAAACGCTCCCCAATAATCTTTACCCAGCCCGCCACTAGAAAGGCAAAGGCCAAACTGACCCTACAGAAAAGGGAAAACAGCCAATACCAGCGGTTGCTTTTTATGGTCAGATAGAATTGTTCAAATTGGGCGAGCATGGGCTACTTAGTTTCCATACCAAGGTAGTGAAACAAAACATATATTGATTTAGTTGAAGATTCCCAAAAAACTACTGACACTGGTTGAATTCATCTACCACGCTTTTTATATCTTCTTTTTTATAAATCCTATTTTCTAGTTTTAAAACCACTTTGGGGCAGTCTGAAAAAAACTCCATAGCTCTTTTTTTAAATGAACGGGAAAGTCTGGCCGTAATCATTGGACTCGCCAATTCTTCTCCCTCCCTGATTACATAAAACTCATTAAAATTATTAAAAGAATAAATTTGGAAACCGCCTGCCGGTCCTGATGCAGAAGTTACGCTAACACTCCTGGCGTACAGCGTTGCTTTACCGCTTGTAATTACTTGAAAAAGTCCTTTTTTGTTTTCTAAAATTGGAATGTATTCAAAATAAGCTGTTTCAGAATCTGAATTTTTGAATATTACCATCTTAACCTGTTCCGCTCCGTACTTCACCTTTTTGGATTTTCGGTTGGGCCTATAACTGACTTTTTCCTTTCCGTTGAAGGCAATCAAATTTTTGGAAACCATGGGAATCTTAATTTGACCCTCTAAAATTTCACCGTTTTCAAGAACTAGTTGCCCATTGGTCCAATTGTATTGAGCCCTACAAAAAATTGATACTGTGAAAAAGAACAGGAAAATATAAATGTTTTTCAATGGATTAAAATCTTAGACCAATACCAAATTTAACTTGATTATAATTTATCCCTATTATTCCATCATCAAATTCACTTTTCCTTAATGATCTTATATAATGGAAATACGACTGGATAAATAAATTACTAGTAAAATCATATTGGATGCCCAATTTTAAATTAAAGCCAGGGTCTCTTTCTTTTTTCGTTTCTATCGTGGAAAAGCCATTTACTCCTCTGATATATTCATATTCATAGCTAACATAGGTAAAACCAGCTCCTACAAAAGGATGAATCCTTTCTGCCGACGGAATTGTCATTTCTGCAAATCCGTTAATATGATAGAAAAAATAATCCCTGGCTAAATCTTCACTATTAAAAGGAAGATTGGCTTTTAAATAATCAAAAGTTAAGGATGCTCCATATTTGAAAAGTTCTCCTTCAGCAAATCGGTATTTTATGTTTGCATCTGCAATTCCTGTAAAATTTTCAATTCCGTTAGAAATTGCCAGTGGATAATTGATTTCAAAACTGAATTTTTTGTCTTGGGAAAAAGAAGTGATAGATATAAAAATTAATAAGAAAAATATCCTGTTCGTTTTCATTAAATTATTTAATTAAAGGTTAGCGTTTTTTATTGTTGCCTAACTCTTAGGCAATGGGTTATCGTTTAATTTAGCAAATACAGGCTAGCTGAAAAGCGGTATCCCGACAAGTATCGGGATTCTGAAGTATGCGAGAACAAGCAATTACTTGTAGCCATTGTTATAGCATGTTTATTTTTTTTTAATTTCTTGAGTAAGTTTATCTATACTTTTTACTAAGTCATGTGTTGTCTTAGTTATAATGTCATTTTCATTCTCTAGATGATCTAAATCAATATCAATTACTTCATTAAATTTATTGTTTGAAGCAACGTCTTCATAATGAATCTTAATCTGATAATTTCTATTTTTTTCATTTTTGAAAAAGTCATTTCTAGAATTAATTGCAGTTTCAACCTTTTTTCCCGGTGGAAAAAATTGAACTGGATTTTCGAACAGAGTTTGATTTATAGATTTATTTTCAAAAGTAATTATGTCTGGTTGTAATATAACTTTGACGTTTTTGGCAGGTGTTTTTCCTATGTTCTTTATATAGATTTTTAATACTTGTCTTTCTTTATAAAAATCTGCAATTACATACGGCCTTTTTTCTAAATAATTCTGAGTTTCTATCCTTTGTAACATTTCCCAAGTAAAGATTACATAGAAGTATGTCAGAACTATCATTCCGAAACTTAAATAATCCGTTTCTTTCCACTTCACTTGACCAACAACATGCAGAACTACAAATATTGAAATTAAGATTATTGGTATTATTATTAGTCTAAAATTTTTTTTCATAAATGTCTCGTCCTCAAATATGCTACAACGTTCTGGCTATGCGCAGTGTCCCGAAGGGCATTGCCTGTAGGTGTTGTTGTGCAACGTTTTTTTCTTTTTATTCATCAAGGAAATTTCAGTCCGAGTTCATTTACTTCTTTGTCGACTTTTACCCATTCAACTCTGTCTTCAATGTCCTTTTCTACTGGACTAACTATCATAAACAGGTCAGTCAAATAAATTACTTCTACAGTTCTCTTATTGTAACCTAAGGCTCCAACATCTTGAATTTGAAATTCAACTTTCTTAAAGTTTAAATGTCCGTTTTGATAAATTACTTTTTGAGTTCTCCAAGCTGACGCGGAAACAGCAATTTTTAAAGGTCCAATTATTAAAACTCCAATTAAGGTCAATGTCGGAATTGTCGAGCCAATGATTTTCCATTTTCTTGTTTTGAATGTCCAAAGGTTCCAAATCAGAGTCAGAGGAGTTACTATCATAATTCCGAAATATGAAAACGACCTTATCGCCTGACTTTTGATTTCAAATGAAGTCAGCCCGTCAAGGACAAAAAGTAGAATTGTAAGAATGAAAATTCCGTTCAAAATTGTCGATATGTATTTTTTAATCGTCATTTTTTTCAAATGCACCATAACAATTGTATATAGTGACAAGTTGCTATATTTCTATTTTAGGGGAAGCGCCTTAAAAATCCTACAAATAATTGGTTGGTGCAAATAAAGTTTTGGTTATACGGGGTTTTTAGGTCTCGACTTTAGTTTATCTTGAGCGTAGCCGAAAGACTCGACCTGACAGAGGTGATTCGTAGATGTTCCCAAGTTCTCGACTGCCCTTCGACTTCGCTCAGGACAAGCTGCTCGAAGTGACAGCGATCGACCTGACAATTGAATACGCGATGTCATGCTGAGCCTGTCGAAGCATTCCATGCCACCAAGCGAGAACAGATTCCTCCTCCCTACGCCTGTCGTCAGAATGATAAAAAAAGAGGTGCGTGCTCAGAATAACAAAACGGGTATGCGTATGCTCCTAAATGGGCATGGCCCTATACCGACTACAACGCACAGTGATTGCTAATGCTGTCTAAAACGAATCCGCTTGTACTATACCTGCGACTGAAATACACACGCTTTAATCCATCCTTAAAAACCTAGCGGCGTTATTATAAAAGATGTCCGCTTTCTGTTCCAAGGTCAAAAAATCCGCTTCATTGATGATATCGATGGACTTCCCCAGCAATTCTGGCCAAAGAAACGTGTCCGAACCAAACATAATGCGTTTTCCAAACCCCGCTGCCATCATTTTTTTAAGATGGTACTGGTAAAAATAGTCCGAAGGATACGCCCATTGGATTCCTCCCAGATCCACATAAATCTGAGGATAATGGTACATCATCGTAATTAATTCATCTATAAACGGTTCCCCATAATGCATTATGGAGATACGCAGTTTCGGGTACTTTTTTAAAACCTCTTCCAATAACAAGGGATTGGAATATGCCGCTACATACTTTGGGCTAAATAAATAGGGACTACCTGGAGCTCCCGTTCCCATATGAATGGCCACAGGTATTTCCATCTCCTCCGCAAGGGCATAATACGCATCCATTCTTGGATCGTTTGGCGGTATTCCCGCATATTGATTGGATATTTCCCCCAATACCTGAAAACCGTTGTTTTCAAACAATCCTCTAAGACTATCTACAGGAATTGAATCACGCTCCAATTGAAACTCCAAACTGGGAATAATGGTATTGGAGAATTTTTGTTTCCATTCCTCCAATATAGGTGTTGAACCACTTACCACGGGCCTAACTTTGTACTTTTCCAATTGTAATTGAATTTTTGACGTATATCCTTCAAAAGATGTGGAGGACCACATTGGATTTTGACACGACGGATTCTTCAAGGCAGCGGTCCAAGCTTCACCAAACTCCTGTTTTGGGTCAAAATGAGGAACCAAATTTGAGAGCGGGAGACATAAACCCAACTTTTCTGGCGGCAACGTACTATTGTTTTCGGCATGTAAATGCATATCGATAATCGGGCCTTTATACAAGGAAACATCGCCCTTTTTATTTTGACTTAGTATCACTGATGTAAAGGCAGATACAATACTTAAAACAATTAATAATTTAAATGTTCTCATGATTTAAAATTGGTGGCATCTATTTAAAATATGCCTTTGGATTGATTGTTTTTGGGGGAAGTACCTTAAAAATCCTATAAATAATTAAGAACGGCAAATAAAGTTTTGGGTTATTAGGTCTCGACTTTAGTTTATCTTGAGCATTGGGTGAAAAGAAAACATGTTTTCTTTGAGCGCACCTTGTAAAGCAAAACGAAAGACTCGACCTTACAGTGGTGATTCGTAGATGTTCCCAAGTTCTCGACTCCGCTCGAAGAGACAGTGAGAACACGTTGGGCATACCAAAGTGCATGAACCAAAAAACCTTCCTAAACCCCTACCATTTCACTTCCAGGGTCTGTCCTTGTTGTAAGGTGATTTCTTGTTGTTTTCCGTTGTAGATCAACGTTGGGGTTCCTGCTACCGTTGCGGTAATCACCACTTTTTTTAATTGGGTATTTTCCCATTCCAGCGCTACCTCATACCCTCCTCTGGCCTTGACACCTGTTATGGACCCGGATTCCCAAGCATCCGGTAAAGCAGGCAAAAGAAAAATTGTATCGTCCCGGGATTGCATCAACATTTCAATGACTGCTGCAGAACCTCCAAAGTTGCCATCTATCTGAAACGGTGGGTGGGCATCCAATAGGTTGGGATAGGTACCCCCGCCCCTACGCGACCCCTTCATGGCATCCGGATCTACATAGTTGAGCAACTCCCGGTACATTTTATAGGCCCGGTTGCCATCCCACAACCTTGCCCACAGATTGATACGCCATCCTTTGGACCATCCCGTGGTATCATCTCCTTTAATTTCAAGCGTGGTACGGCTCGCCTCGGCCAACTCCGGGGTTTTCTCCATCGTGATATGGTGCCCGGGATACAGCCCAAAAAGATGTGACTGATGCCGATGTTTTGGGTCCTCGTCTTCCCAATCGTAATACCACTCCTGCAAATTCCCCTTTTTCCCGATTTGATAGGGGTACAGTTGATCATGTACGGTCTTTATCCTTTCCCTGAATTCGGTATCTCGATCCAAAATTTCGGAGGCCTTGATAAAGTCCTCGAACAATTCCCGGATCATGGCGAGATCCGAAGTGGCGCCGTACAAGGTTGCCCCTTTATACCCTTCTGGGGTGATAAAGATATTTTCTGGCGAGGTACTCGGCGAGGTAATGTAGTTACCCTGCTTGTCCTTTACCATCCAATCCAGACAAAACTGAACGGCACCCTTCATCAAGGGATAGGCTTCTTGGGCCAAATAATTTTTGTCTTGGGTAAAGGCATAATGTTCCCAAAGATGGGTGGACAGCCAAACCCCGCCCATGTTCCAATTGGCCCAACTGGGACCGCCCGAGTTTTCGCCTACAGGATTGCTCATGGCCCAAATGTCCGAATTGTGGCCCACGACCCAACCTTCCGTGTCGTAATAGGTTTTTGCCGTTTCCGTGCCCGTAGTCGCCACATTCCCTATAAATTGCAATAAAGGTTGATGTAATTCGGAAAGGTTAGCGGTTTCCGCCATCCAGTAATTTTCCTCCACATTGATATTTACCGTGTAGTTGCTGCTCCATGGAGGTCGCATATACGGATTCCATATCCCCTGCAGATTGGCCGGAACCCCCGGGGTACGGGAAGATGAAATCAACAGATACCGACCAAAATTAAAATACAGTTCCTCCAAACTTTTGTCCTCTGCCCCTTCGGTATATTGCAACAGACGTTGATCCGTCGGCAAAGCTGCTTTCTCGGATGCTTCAAGGGTCAATTCCACCCGATCGAACAAGGCTTGATAATCGGCCAAATGGCTCTTCAGCAATGAATCATAGGATTTTTCCATGGCCTTTTCCAAGTGCTCTTTGGCAAGCGCTTTGTTATCCTGGCCGTCCGTTACCGGGTTTTTATCGAAACCATTGAAACTGGTCGCCATGGAAATATAGATTACGGCTTCCGTGGCATTGGTGAGGATGAGTTTTGAATCGGTCGTAGTTATTTCCCCATCACTACGTTGAATTTGGAACAAGGAAGTGAACCGAGTTCCCCGATTTTCATCGAATTGGACTGGTTCCGGTGCATCATCAATATAGTTGGGTTCCACGTTATAGGGCGCATATCCATTGACCATCAATTTATCCCCTTCGATTTTGGTCTTAAACTGGAGCAAACTTTGAAAATCGATGCTACAATTGATGGCCTTCTTTTGGTCCGATGTCAACCGAATGGTCATAATTTGGTCCGGGTGGGAAACAAAATACTCCCGTGTAAAATGAACGCCGTTGTTTCTATAGGTGGTTATGGCCATGGCCTTGCCAAGATCCAGTTCCCGATAATATTCCGTCGATGCGCCGGAATGCCCAAAATCGATTTCCAAGGTACCAAAAGGCATATAGGATTGGGAATAGGGGCCTTGAAGTTTACGCTGTAGGGAATCAGCCAATCGATAATTCTCTTCAGCCAGTGCCTTGCGTATTTCCGCCACGGCCTTGTACGCATTGGGATTCGGATTGAGTGCAACCGGTTCGCCCGACCATAAAGTGGCCTCGTTCAGGTAAATTTTTTCTTTGTCAATCCCGCCGAATAAGGCCGCACCCATAGTGCCATTACCCAATACCAAGGTTTCCTCAAAATACTGGGCCGGTTTGTCGTACCACAGGACTTTATCCGCCTGGGCGCACAGTTTTGAAGGTAGCAAATAGATCAGGAAACCAAGACACAATAATTTCTTCATGAGAATCTAATTAGTAATACGGGCATAGCCATTGGGCTAAAGATAAAACTAAAAGAAAAAAATCCTCCAACAACAAAAAGCCCTTCCAAAATGAAGGGCTTCTTAACGGTTTAAAATTTTAGATAATCGGCATGGCACCGCAGATGCTAC
>JAUIGC010000108.1 GCA_030429835.1 Bacteroidia bacterium | reverse complement strand
GTATGGATATTGCTCTTTTTCATCTTTTCAACTTCTTCACTTGTTAGATAATAGGCTGTTGTTGCAATGTCATCAACATTATCTTTAATTCCTTTATCAACACAAGTTATGACCGACCCATCTTCCAGATAAATTATTAGCTTTCCGCTTATTCTGACCGTACGAACCAATTTTGAACGGACAATAATAAGGGAATTAGCCTCATCCTTTGCAAATACCAATTCTAAATCACCCACCCTATCCCCATCTGTATTTGTTTGGAGGGTAAAGGTTTCGGTACTCTGATAGCTGTTCTCAGCCACAAAAACGAGATTTTGACCATGTAGATCAACCGCGTAGGTTAAAATGAGGATTAATAAAAAGAGAGTTTTTTTCATAAAATGATTAACAAAATTAAAGTAACCTTTCCAACGCTGTTAATTTGTACGATTAAAATTAATTTTCTATTGACATTCATTAATATTTAATCACATAGATAATTATGCCTTTTATATGTCTTTTTGCCTAATTATTATTCTTCTGTCTGCTTTTCTAGCAAATCATAATCCTTAAGTTCATTGTATATGCTAGACAATTCAGAATTAAGTTGTGAAATATATTCCTTGCTAATATGATAATACAAATCTTCTTTCGTGTCCTCAAGTTTAAATTGAAATTCACCCTTTTTTAGTTCCAATATTAATTGGTTGAATACCTTTTTTACTTTGTTGGGTTTGTCCTCTGTCAATACTATTTCAAGATTGCCCTGAGGTAATGAAAAAACTAAAGTAGCTTTTTCACCTTCTCTACTAATTGTCGACTTATGTATTTCCATATATTTTACCTCTTTCTCCGAAGGCTTCTTTTCCTCCTTCAAGTGTTTTCATACTAATTTCTTTCCAATCCAAATCCGATTTCACATTACCAATACACACTAAACTATTTGAAAAGGGATTACCCAAATACGTATAATATCCATTTATATCGTGATCTCTATAAATTGAATTGTAAGGCAAAGTTCGAACAGCAATATTGGCGTCGTGAGTAGCAATTATCACTTTTTTACCGCTCTGTGCCTTTTGCTTTAATATAGGTACAATCACATTACTGATATAATCATTACCCAAACTTTTTTCTGGTTCGTCAATAATATAAATTTCTTTGTCTTCCATTAACTCATTGTGTAATAAAACCATTGAAGATTCTCCTGTTGAGGGATTGTATTCTACACCATCAATTATAAAATGCCGATTAAAAACTAATAAATCGCTTAATTCGGTAATAGATTCAGCTCCTTCAATTTCGTTTAATTCTCTAATTTTTTCAAATAGACTATTTTCATAGAGGTGTTTGTAAATAATTTTAAAAGCGGAAGCTAGTTTTTTTTGAGGGTTCTTAGTTGAATTTTTCTTAACAGGCCTGAAATCTGGGTTGTGTAGATTTCCATCCTGGATAAATAGATTTGTTTGAAAATAAAGCTTTCCTTTTTCTCCTAAATCTCCAACATATTCTATTTCCGGTTCTATTTGGAGATTGATATTATCTAGGATTTTTTTCAAGTCTTTTTCTAGCTTTATTCTGTTGCTTGCATATTCACCAAAACCTGTTTTTATAGGTTTTTGTTGTTGTCCTGTTTTTTTTGCTATTTCTGCTACAAATACTTGAATAATATTGTTAAAGAGGCTGATTGAACGAAAGTTGATTAGACGCTTATCCGACTCTCCCTTAATTTTTTCTAAAACCCTTTCCATTACAGATTTTAATTCAGAAAATAACTGTTTGCCAACAATTTCCTGCAGAAGGTCATCACTATCTATATAATTAATAAACTCTTGAATTTCCTCAAAGCTGGATGCTACCTCATCAAAAGCACGTTCAGCCGATGATTGGTCTTTCTCATTAAAATCCTTGAGCTTAAGACTTTGCGATATTTTGTTAGTTTTATCTTGTTTGAAATATCTTAAATAAGAACTCAAACTTGATATATTCTTTTCACTAGAATTTCTTAACGCTTTTATTTCTTGAGTGCAATCATCAATATTAAAATCTAAAATGTTCGCATCATAAGAATGACCTTTAATGTCATAGGATTCAGAAAGTTTCTTATTGCTTGATATATAAACCTCATTTTTGAAACCTAAGTCATTGTAATATTTAGATAATGCCTTCAGAATATCTGTTTTTCCTGTTCCTTTAGAGCCAAAGAAGATATTTATATCGTTATAGATATCAATATTTATAAGTTCTGCCGCATTGAATGGATTTAACTGTATTGATTCCTTTGTTTTTCTATCAAGAACGGTATTAATTGTTGCTACATCTTTTTCAAGTAATAGACAGAATTGTTCAAATGATTCCACAGGTAACCTTAAATCGGGAAGTTGTTTTGCTATTTTTGGATAATCATCCCAATTTTGAATATCAGAGCCATAAATAGAATTATGACCGTGGCTAATATATATACCTGCTGAAATAGAATTAGTAGCCTCCTTTAAAACTCTTCGCTTGTTCGAAACTAAATCAATTAATTTATCTAAATCCTCATCGAGTAAATCAGGTTTTTTTGAATAATAATGAGCTATATAAATTGTATCAAATCCATCGAAACTTGAAACTGTGTCTTCAATAGATATTGAAAAATTGTCGGCAGTTTTACCTTCTAATAATTGATTTACCTTATCGCTAAAAGAACTAGCATTATTAGGATTAACTATTACTATCAAGTGAGCCCTTCTACCATCTTCAATTATATCCAATTCAATTCCCGGCCAAATTTGACAGACATCATTTACTTTTTCCTTTATTTCCTGGTACTGTTTTAAATCAAAATGATTGTGATTAGTTATAGCTGAAATTTTAACTTCTGTTAGCCTAATTATTTCATCATATTTATCCGCATTGATATTCCTACTTTCAGCATCACCGCTTTTGCATTTTTTTGTATGTACATGAATATCTATTTTCATTTAGCCTCTTCGGTTTGTTTTAAACGTGTAAGGCAATCTTAGTTATGACTATAGATTATATAGATTCCATAGTCACAAGATTTCCGTTTGGTATTAAATATGGGGGAGTCCCTAAATATAGGTTTTTTCCTATAAAAAACATTTACGGTTTTACGTAAAAAGGAGAAATTTATAAAGTGGTGGTGTTGGCCTTGGGTATTACTCAAAGAAACTTCCTGTACCGCCCCAGAACCCTTAAAATGGATGCCCGCAGTGTTATTAATCCGTTTTAGACTTTTCAATTTCCTTATGGGCCCGTTCTAACTGATCTTCCGTTGCCGGTGCCTTTTCCTGTTTTTTGGCACCCTCAGGTTCCAAATAAATGGCCGCATAAAAGGGAAAATGGTCAGACCCCACTTTTTCGCCCCTACTCATCTCCCCAAAGCGAAAATCGTCCGAGATAAACAAATGGTCCAAAGGCCAACGCATCAAAAAATTTTCCGCATTGTAGGTATTATAAAATCCCCTGCCCTTTCGCATGTCCAACAACCCGCTTACCTGTTCAAACAATTGGGTGCTCTGGGACCAGGCCACATCGTTAAAATCGCCCAACACCACTACGGGCAACTCGGTATCCTTGCTTTGGAGGGCCACCTTCATCAACTCCGCATCACGCGCCGTGGATTTCGGGTTTTCCTGGGGCATGGGCGGCGTAGGGTGTATGGCGTGCAACTGGACCCAATTGCCGTTTGGCATTTTCAATTGTCCATGGATGGAGGGGATGCTATCGTCCACCATATATTGCACGGTCAGGTTTTGCAAGGGAAACCTGGAGAACATGATCATACCATAGGTATTGTTCAACGGCGCGGATTCATGATATCTATAAACCCCAGAAAAGGCGGACCGCAATTGATCGGCCCACCAGGCATTGGTTTCCGTGAACACCATAAGATCGGGGTCGTATTTTTTGGCCTCGGCCACTACCCTTTCCCATTCCTTATTTTTTTGAAGCACATTAGAGGTGAAAATCTTTAATCGGGAATCTTCCTTGGCAGTTTCCGCATCCAAGAGTTCCAGGGGTGCCAACGGGGTGTAGGGCCATATTTTCATTAACTGAAATACAAAACAGGCTACCAAGACAATGAAAAAGAGGTAGTCCCCTACAGATTTTACATCAAAGCGAATAAAATAGACCAAAAGGGCGAATAGCGTCAAGAAGGTGAGTTGAAGATGGGGGTAATCAAAAACGCGGATCCACCAATAATTTACGGCGATCAAAGGAATCACGGTAAGTAGGATGGCTACCACCCCAAAACCTTTTAAAAATACTTTTAAACTCATATCGCGATTTTCTAATGGCTTCATCTCTAGCACATCCTTTAAAGATAGGGCATTTCATCCGTAACCATTGACCCAAAAGCGTTGTGTTAGGAATGTATACATCACCCCATGACACATTATAGACCGTTTGGCCCTAAGTAAAGGAAATTGAATGCTATTCGCTGGGAATGGAATCCGTTACCGGCATTGGCATGGGTACTGAACTTACCGGGGCATCCCAAAGAACTTTCCAATCATCATCAATTTTTTCCCATAAAACCACATAATTCCCCATGTCCTGCATGGCGGGAATGGGAGAATTCTCATTGGGACTAAAGGACAGGGAATAGGAGCCATATTCCGTGGCCAAATCACCACTTGCCTTTACCTTTTCGGTATTCAGGTCAAATTCCCAAGACCCAAATTGCATGTTCTGCTTCCAGGCGGCTTTATAATTTTCTTTCCCAATGATGGCCGGTTGATTGGGCGGTAACTGTATACAATCCTCGGCAAAATGGGTGGCCACCGAGTCTACCAATCCCTCCGCATACAGCTTCTCTATTTCGGCATTTTTAGCCATAATAATTTCTTTGATTTTCTCCGAATATTCCATTCCAGATTGAACTTCCATTTTCTGGGAGTCCTTACAACTCCAACATAGGGAAATTACAAATAGAACAATCATCGGGAGCACGTATTGATTTTTCATAATTAAGATGGTTTATTTATAAACGGATACTATAACTTTCAAAAACTTTCCGAACGGGTAAACAATCAAGTTATCCCCGTTCTCAAACATGGTCAGCGCTTTATTGATTCAAAAATAATTAACGGGGGAAGTCTTTAAATATAGTTTTTTTGCAAAAAAAATAACTATTTATCTTGAAAAAAGGAAAATTACAAGCTGTGGTTCAAGCCTTTGGTGTTTTCCAAATGCACTTCCTTCACCACCCCAGAACCCTCAAAATGAACGACCACTCCCACAAGCTTTTTAGCGGCTATGGGCACTGTAGCGGTATAGGCGGTTTGGCCATTGACCAAAATTTCCAGCATACCATTTTTGGAATTGCATTGCAAGGTCGCCGCTTCGGTAAAATCAACGCCCAAACCGGAAAGGTCGGTCGTCTTGCCACTGATATAGTCCCCAAAAACCATAAGGTCCAGCTGGGCCGCACAGCCTTTTTTGGCCAAAGGAATACCTATGGCCCCACCATCATACAATACAAACATCCTGGCCCATTGGCAGCCGGTTCGGCCTTGGGGAAAAGTGTTCTGCAGCTGTAGCGAAAGTTGAAAATCGTCCGTATAGAGTTCGCCATAATCGGCCACATGGTACAGGCTGGTGACCACTTCGGTGGTACGTGGGTCCAATCCGTATGCTGCCACGGTTTCCGGGGAAATGGCAAGATAATCGTCTTTTTGAATCTCACTGGTTTCCAAATAAATGGGCATGGAATCATTTTCCACTATACCCAACCACCCTTGGGTGGGAATAAAGACATCGGCCTCCCTTACCACGGTGTCGCCCACCACCAACTTGGACTTAAAAAAACCGGGGCGGTAATAGATACTGGTGGCAATGCTATCGGTCGCGGAAACGGTGATTCGCTTATTGTTATCCCAACTCTGTTGTATCTCAATGGTAGTTCCTTCGGGGGCCTCGGTGGCATCATAGGCGAACACCACGGAATTGGGCAGGCCCTCGCTTACTGTACGTCGGCTAAATTGGAAGTCGGTCTTCTCCAAAGATGGCGTTGGAATTTGAGATGTTTCCGTATCGGATGCATAAAAGGCCAGCAAAAGGGCAATCAACATCACAAACCCAAGCGCCACGGGAATCTTCCATGGGAAGGGTGTTTTGGGTTCAATCTGTGTTGTCTCGGTTGCTTCTTGGGATTCCTGTGCCTGTACGAACATCCGCCAGTTGTCATAGCCCACAAACTCCGAAAGAATGTTCAAGGTACTGGAACTGGGATTCGCCACCCGCTCCGCCCGACCCCAAATACGTTTTAAGGTGGTAACGCTTAGCCGTTTTTTGGTTTCGGCCAAGATGCGTTCGCTAAGTTCCTCAAAATCGCCATTGTTCCAATTTTTTCCATCGCCCCAACCCAATTGGGCCTCGATAGCCGCTACCAGATAATCCACCATATAGAATTTCGATTTGTCCATAAAACTACATCGTGCCTTGCGAACGGGGATTTTTGAATAGGATTAAACAGGATTGAACAACTTGAACAGGCAAAAAATAACGGGCGCCCGCTACTTTAGTTCCTTCAAAAATAACTTTTAATGATAAATAGTACAAACATGAATAGCACATCAAAAACCAACAAGGCCTTCGTGGCGGCATTATGCCTCACCCTATTTTCCTACGGACAGCGCAAAAGCAAATCCCAAACCAAGACTATGGATTTTCCCATGACGGAAACCCATTGGGCCAAACTTTCCGAGAACGCCGAATTTGTAACCTATAAAGGGACCCAGGCGGCACAAAGCACTGACGGCAAACCCTTTACCATATGGTTAAAGGATTTTGAATTTTCGGATGGCACTATAGAGTATGATATGGAACTGAAGGGACAGGGTTTTCCCAGTGTCTATTACCGCATCAGCCCCGATACCCTGAATTTCGAAACTTTTTACGTCCGTTATTTTGGTACCCCCGACCCCAAGTTGCGCTTTGCCACACAATATACGGCGGTGGTGGACAAGGTTAACCTTTGGGACATGACAGACGATTACCAGGCGGCGGTAAACCTCAACGCAACGGGTTGGAACCACATTAAAATGGTCATCCATGGTAAACAAATGCGGGTTTATGTAAACGATATGAAAAAGCCTGCCCTTTGGGTACCTGCTATGGAAGGTATTACCGAAAATGGTGCAATAGGTCTGGAAGGCAATGTTATCTACGCCAATGTAAAAATTACCCCTAATGAGACCGAAGATTTGCCGGCCGTGGCGGGATATGACCCAACCTATAACGACCCCCGATACCTCCGCGAGTGGCAGGTGACCGAGCCTGTGGACTACCCCTTTGGCAAAGATCTTTTGGAAGGCATTCCGGTGAATCCCGGGGTACAGATCGACTCCACTTATCTGGATGAAAATGCCACTTGGAAAACGGTATGGGCCGGCAGAAGGGCCCTTGTAAACCTGACCAAGGAATTGGGCCGAACCAAAAACGGAGAACGAAGGTTGACCTGGCTCAAGACCACCATTAAAGCCGAAAAGGATATCGAAAAATTAGTACGCCTGGGATTCAGCGATGAAGTATGGGTTTTTATCAACGGAAAACCGTTATATCAGGACCGAAACTTTTATGGTTCTCCCGGAATGAAATTTCCCAAGGGACGTACCAGTATTGAAAACTCCGCCTTTACCCTGCCCTTGCAGGAGGGGGACAATGAACTTTTAATCGGCCTATCCAATTATTTCTACGGTTGGGGTATCATCGCCCGGATGGAAGATACGGATGGGGTATGGTTTAAGTAGGTGAAAGTAAGTATGTCAGTTTGGGTACATCGAAAATGAACTGAAGAGTTCACTTAATAAAACTTCGATAGGCTCGGTTTGATAAGTGCATGAAACAGTCTTTTGCTTGCACAACTGTTCTCGACTGCGCTCGAACTGACAAGCGTTTTTAAATTTACCTGTCACTTCGAGTGGAATCACATCGCGATTTTGTATCGAGAAGTAGAACACGCTAAAATTCAAGATGTTCTCGATACGTATTTCCTTGGATTTCGACTCCCCTTCGACTTTAGTTTACCTTGAGCGAAGCCGAAAGGCTCAGGGCAGACTGCTCAGTAACCCACTTCGGTTACCCCAAAGCCTGAGAAATATCGGCAATGATATCGTCAATATGCTCCAAACCGACGGAAATACGCACCATACCTTCGGTAATTCCACTAGCGGCGCGTTCCTCCACAGATAGTTTGCTATGTGTCGTCGATGCAGGATGGGTCACGATACTTCGAGAATCCCCCAAATTTGCGGAGAGGGACAGTAATTTGATGGAGTCGAAGAATGTACGCCCGGCTTCCAAGCCCCCTTTGACCTCAAAAGCAACCACACAACCGCCGGCCTTCATTTGCTTTTTGGCTACTTCATATTTTGGGTGTGATTTTAAGAAAGGATATTTTACCCAGTTCACTTGGTCATGGCCTTCTAGAAATTCAGCCAATTTTAGGGCGTTGTCACAATGGCGGTCTACCCGTATGGCCAAGGTTTCCAAACTTTTGCTCAGTACCCATGCATTAAATGGAGACAAAGCAGGTCCTGTAATTCTGGAGAATCGGTATACCTTATCCATCAATTCCCTTTTTCCAACCGTGATTCCGGCCAAAACCCGGCCTTGACCGTCCATCAACTTGGTTCCAGAATGAATGACCAAATCCGCCCCAAATTTAATCGGCTGTTGTAAATAGGGCGATGCAAAACAGTTATCGATGACCAACAATACATTGTGATTCTTCGCTATCTGACCCAGCACTTCCAAATCCAACACGTCGACCCCTGGATTTGTAGGAGTTTCGGCGTAAATCAACTTAGTATTGGGTTGAATAAGATCCTCAATGGAATCTAAATCATGGACATCAAAATAGCTATGGGCAATATTCCATTTTGGAAAAAAGTTATTGAACAAGGAATGGGTAGACCCAAAAATACTTGCCGCCGAAACCACATGGTCCCCGCTATCCAACAACGCCGCCAAGGTCGAGAACACGGCCGCCATCCCGGATGCAAAGGCAAAACCTTGCTCGGCTTCTTCCATTTGGCACACTTTTTCAACGAATTCATTGGTATTCGGGTTGGAATATCGGGAATAAATATTCCGCTCCTTTTCCTCTGCAAAAGATGCCCGCATATCCTCCGCATCTTCAAAGACAAAACTAGAAGTCAGGTACAAGGGAACGGAATGTTCCAAATTCTCCGTTCGTTTTAACTGCGTTCGTATGGCGTTCGTTTCGAATTTTTTGTTGCTCATTTTTTTATCCTATGGGTGCCTGAGCGGAGTCGAAGGCACTTATTTGAATTTCTTAGATTCTCGTCATGGTCATTTCGACTCCGCTCAATGACCCAGTTTAATAGCGAAAATTTATCTAAACCTCTCAGCTTCCCCCAAGGTAAACCGAAATCAAAGGCACTTATTCTATTTCTTTATAATATTTACAATGTGTCTCATTCTTACATTCTGCAAGATTGTTTAAATCTTCCAAAGTTCCATTTATCAATGATTCCTTCTTGGCCCTGGACCATCCCTGTATTTGTTTTTCTCTATAAAATGCAGAATCAATCCGAAGATACTCCTCTACATAGACCAATTTAACAGGTAATCTTTTCTTAGTATGATTTGCACCTCTTCCTTCTTGATGATTATTAATTCTTTTTTCCAAATCAACGGTGCTTCCCGTATAATAACTGCCATCCGAACATTCCAAAATATAAAGATAGCCTTTCACTTTTCTTTAATTTATTGTGACCTATAATGTGTGCTTCGACTCTGCTCAGCCACCAAGTTTAATTTTATCCAAAACGGGGCCTGAGTGTAGTCGAAGTCACACTTTAAATTTATAAGGTTTCTTCTCAATGTCACTTCGACTACGCTCAGTGACCTTTTAAGCTTTCTTATCCTTTAACTTTTAACTGCTCACTTTTAACTTATCAAAATCAACTCTTCTCCGCAATCCGTAATATATCCCCAAAAACTCCCCGGGCGGTAACCGCCGCGCCGGCACCGGCACCCTGAATAACCAAGGGGTTTTCCCCATAGGATTCCGTATAGATTTCAATAATGGAATCCGACCCCTTCACCTGCCCCAAAGCACTCTCCTTGGGAACGGAAACCAGTTGTACGTCCAAGATTCCTTTTTCCTTTTGTAAATCTCCGTGCAAATCTCCCAAATAACGTAATACATGGTTCGGTTTTTGGTTCTTTTTTATCTCGTTGAATTTATCGTCCAATACCTCTAGATTTTCCATAAAAAAATCCACATCGCCTTTTTCCAAGGTAGACGGAATCAGATTTTCAATATTGATATCGGTAAATTCATTGCTCAAATCCAACTCCCGAGCCAAGATCAATAACTTTCTACCCACGTCGTTTCCAGAAA
>JAUIGC010000107.1 GCA_030429835.1 Bacteroidia bacterium | reverse complement strand
TCTTCCGCCCTCAAAATAATCGTAGGTTTTTCTTGACCTTCCAGTGCCTTTTTTAATTCAATTTCAATGTACTCTCCGTTTATTCTCTGATTGTTCACAAAATACTGCAAGTTCTTATCGATACTTACGGAAACATTTTGTGTATTGGTGGATTTACCCTTTGCCTTGGGCAACAATAAATCCAACGCATTCGGTGAATTTGCCGTTAGCATGAAAAATATCAACAACAGAAATACAATATCTGTCATAGAAGACATGCTAAAGTCCGGACTTACCTTATTCCTTCCTTTTAATTTCATAATGAAAGATTAAAGAGGTTCGTTCAACAAATCCAGGAACTCTACGGCATTGGCTTCCATTTTATGCACAACCTTATCCGTTCTGTTCACCAAATGGTTATATCCCATATAGGCTATAATTCCCACTATCAATCCGGCAACAGTGGTTGTCATTGCCGTATAAATACCAGAAGCCAAAGATCCCATTTCCGCTTGACCACCACTACTGGCCATTTCATGGAATGCCAAAATCATACCAATTACGGTTCCCAAGAACCCAATCATAGGGGCCGCACCCGCTACGGTAGCCAATACGCTAACATTCTTCTCCAGTTTATAAACTTCCAAGGTCCCCGCATTCTCGATGGCCGTATTGATATCATCCAATGGTTTCCCAATTCGGGATATACCTTTTTCCGTCAATCTGGCAACGGGAGAATCTGTCTGCGCACAAAGGATTTTGGCCGCTTCCAATTTTCCAGAGGTCACGTGATCACGAATCTGATTCATGAAATTCTTATCAATCTTGGATGCGGCATTCACTGCCAATAGACGCTCAAAGTAGATATAAAGTGCAACCCCAAGCATTAAAAAAAGGACGGTTATTATGATTACACTACCGGTACCTCCATTAAAAACCAAGTCCATTACAGAAAGTGTTTTCTCCTCAGAAATCACCTCTCCAGTAGCTGGATCTTGTGACAAATCTTGTATTAACATCATAGTATTCTTTATATGAAATTTGCCATTATAACGGTTAATTCCGGATTAAATTATGCATTGAGGATAAAATCCCTAATTAAAATAAAGGCACCGGCACCGGCAACAAATCCCAAGAATGCTAACCAAGTAATTTTCTTAAGATACCAGAAAAAGTCTATTTTCTCCATACCCATGGCCACAACGCCTGCAGCTGAACCAATAATCAACATACTACCTCCTGTTCCCGCAGAGTATGCTATAAAGTGCCAAAGCGGGTTATCCATGGTCTCTCCAAACATACCCATACTTGCCGCTACCAACGGAACGTTGTCAATTACCGCAGATCCCACACCAAATAACATCACTACAATGTCCGTATTAGGGATGGCATTGTTAAGACTTTCGGCATAGTGGAATAGCATTCCCAAAGATTCCAGGGCAGCTACGGCCAATAAGATACCCAAGAAGAACAATATACTTGGTAATTCAATTTTTGATAACGAATGGTGTACTGGACTATGATGTCCTTCCGTATCACTATGTTCACCATCCAAAGAACTAATGCTGAATTTTTTATTACTGTAAATTTCGGCAAAGGTCGCCACAACGGCCAAAGATAACATCATTCCTACATAAGGTGGCAAATGTGTTACCGTTTTAAAGAAAGGCACAAAAATTATAGCCCCAAGGCCTAAGTACAACATAATAGATCCGTATTTGGATTTTGGTGTTTCAGATTCGAAATCACCCTCAATCTTACCTTTAAAGGCCTTATAAGAACCAGCAATTAAAACAGGTACGACCATGCAGATTATAGAGGGCACTAAGACATGTTCTATAAGTTGTGCCGCAGAAACCTTGTTGGCTATCCAAAGCATGGTAGTGGTAACATCACCAATAGGAGACCAGGCTCCACCGGCATTGGCCGCAATAATTATCATTCCTGCAAACCAAAGGCGTGTATTCCTATCGTTTACCACTTTCTGTAAAATGGTAATCAAAACGATGGTTGCAGTAAGGTTATCAATAATGGCCGATAAAATAAATGCCAATATGGAGAACAGCCACAACAACTTTCTTTTACTCCTAGTTCTTATATATCCCTTTATTGTCGCGAATCCATCGAAGTAATCAATTATCTCCACAATGGTCATCGCACCCAACAAAAAGACCAGTATTTCTGCGGTCTTACCTAAGTGATGTAGCAATATTTCATCCAAATGGGTCGGTTCCAACTCTCTAAGTTCCGCATTTACCTCGAAGACCGGCATATGGTTTAATGCAATCAATGCCCACAAAATAGCCATCATGGCCAAGGCAGGAATCAACTTGTCAATTTTTAGATTATGTTCTAGGGTAATTGCGAGATATCCCGCTAAAAAAACAATAATGATAATGGTTTCCATTGGATGTTGGTTTTAGTTTTCTCTTATAGATAAAATGCCAAATATAAGACTGAATTATAAAGTTTGAAATTCTCATAAAGATATCCAAAAATGTCAATCCTACCATGGGTAAAAAAAGATTATCCTGAAGCAGTTTGATAGTCAAACTTTTACAAATCAATTTTTAACAAAAATATTTGCCTAAAATAAATACCTCCATTCTAAAACCAATAATCAAAACTAAAGAGCTAAGAAATTAAATGGTATAAACTTATATTTGTTGATATACCTATATTTCATATCACAATGGACTTTAAACTTACAGAAGAACAGGAACTAATTAAACAAGCTGCAAGGGACTTTGCCCAGAACGAACTTCTTCCGGGAGTAATTGAAAGAGACGAAAATCAACAATTCCCCAAAGATCAAGTAAAAAAAATGGGCGAATTGGGCTTTTTAGGCATGATGGTGGACCCAAAATATGGAGGGAGCGGACTTGATACCCTTTCCTATGTCCTGGTCATGGAAGAGTTATCAAAAATAGATGCATCTTCTTCCGTTATCGTATCTGTAAATAATTCATTGGTCTGTTGGGGTATGGAAACGTTTGGAACCGAGGCACAAAAGGAAAAGTATCTGCATAAACTGGCAACGGGCGAAATGATCGGAGCTTTTTGTCTATCGGAACCAGAAGCTGGAAGCGATGCCACTTCACAGAAAACGACCGCCATTGATATGGGCGATCATTATGTGCTGAACGGAACAAAAAATTGGATAACCAATGGTGGTACTGCCGGGGTTTATTTGGTAATAGCACAGACCGATAAGGAAAAAAAACATCGAGGTATTAATGCCCTAATTGTTGAAAAAGGCATGGAAGGCTTTGAAATAGGGCCTAAAGAAAATAAGTTGGGGATTAGAGGTAGCGATACGCATTCCCTGATCTTTAATGACGTAAAGGTTCCTAAGGAAAACAGAATTGGCGAGGATGGTTTTGGTTTTAAGTTTGCCATGAAGACCTTGGCCGGAGGAAGAATTGGAATTGCTGCACAGGCCTTGGGTATTGCCGCCGGTGCCTACGAACTGGCCCTTAAATACTCACAGGAAAGAAAGGCCTTTGGAACTGAAATAAGCAATCACCAAGCCATTGCATTTAAATTGGCGGACATGCATACCCAAATTCAGGCCGCCAGATTATTGGTTTACCAGGCAGCAAAGGATAAGGACAATGGTGAAAATTATGATCTTTCCGGGGCCATGGCTAAACTATATGCTTCCCAAGTAGCTATGGATACAGCGGTAGAGGCCGTACAAATACATGGCGGAAATGGTTTTGTAAAAGAATACCATGTTGAACGGCTAATGCGGGATGCAAAAATTACTCAGATTTATGAGGGTACATCCGAGATTCAAAAAATAGTTATATCAAGAGCCATACTAAAATAATCATCGGAAATACAATCACCCCTATTGAATCAAGGGGTAAAGCTACAGAAAAACAGAAACACCTTGTTAAACGCACCATAAGCCAGGGTTAAATTGTTACAAAGCTACATTTGAGTGCCATCACCCCTAATAATGGCATTGTGTTTATTCATTAATGTCCTACATTTATCAATATGATAAATTCAACTATCCAAAAATTATAATTTAAAGGTTTTTTAACCTTTATTTAAAAACGTTGAATATTTTATTTTATTATACCTAAATCGTTGATTATAATTTAAATAAAATAATATTTTTGGAGAAATACGATAAATTATGAAATTGAAGAAGCAAGGTTTATATCTGCCAGAATTTGAACATGACAACTGTGGGGCAGGCTTTATTTGTAGTCTCAAAGGAAAGAAATCCAATGATATTATTCATAAGGCATTGGAGATTTTGGAGCGTCTTGAACACAGAGGTGCAGTAAGTGCCGATGGTAAAACGGGTGATGGTGCAGGAATCTTGATAGATATTCCCCACGACTTCTTTAAAGACGTATGCACCTTTGAGCTTCCCGATCAAGGTGAATACGCTGTGGGAAACGTTTTCTTTCCACAAAAACAGAATCAAAGGGATTTTTGTATTGCGGTTTTTGAGGAAAACATTAAAAAACAGGGGCTAAAACTACTAGGCTGGAGAAATGTTCCCGTCAACCGTTCAGTACCCGGTAGAATCGCAGCTGAAACAGAACCTTTTGTAAAACAGGTTTTTATTGCCAAGGAAAGTGAAGACCAATCGTATTTTGATTTTAACTTAAAGTTATTTATCGCCAGAAAGGTTACGGAGCACGCCATAATAAAATCCAAACTTTCCGAAAGCAAGTTTTTCTACGTGCCTAGCCTCTCGACCAAAATAATCATATTTAAAGGTTTGCTAATGCCCATGGACATCAGTCTATATTATTCTGATTTGATGGATTCCAGAGTGGTTACCCGCTTAGCCCTGGTGCACCAGCGCTTTTCCACAAATACATTCCCGACTTGGGATTTAGCACAGCCCTTTAGATATATGTGCCACAATGGTGAAATAAACACCTTAAGAGGAAATGTTTCCAGAATGTTCTCGAGACAGGAACTACTACAGAGCGAAATGTTCGGAGAGGAGATAAAGAATATTTTGCCAATAGTTTTGCCGGGCAAGTCAGATTCGGCAACAATGGATATGGTAGTGGAATTACTACTAATGACAGGAAGGTCCTTACCGGAAGTCATGATGATTCTTGTACCCGAGGCATGGGAAAAGAATACCGAAATGTCCGAAGCCAAAAAGGCATTCTATGAATACCACTCCTGTATGATGGAACCATGGGACGGACCTGCTTCGATTCCATTCACGGATGGAAATTATATTGGTGCGGTTTTAGACAGGAACGGACTTAGACCTTCAAGGTACTCCGTAACCAAAGATGATTACGTTGTCATGTCCTCAGAAACAGGGGTAGTGGAAATCGCCCCGGAAAACGTGGAATTTCATGGGCGTTTGGAACCTGGTAAAATGTTCTTGGTCAACATGGAGGAAGGTCGCATCGTAAACGATGAGGAAATCAAGGAAGAAATAGCAAAAAAACATCCTTATAAAAAATGGCTGGATAAAAATCTGGTGCATCTAAGGGACATACCGTATAACGATTGCCCGCTATTTTTAGGGGAATCGTCCTTGGAGAAAAGAAAATCGGTCTTTGGCTACACCTTGGAAGATATAAATACCATTATTCTTCCCATGGGAAAAACGGGTAAGGAACCCATTGGATCCATGGGCTCGGACACTCCGATAGCCGTATTGTCACAGCGCCCACAACTTATCTATAATTATTTTCAGCAACTATTTGCCCAGGTAACCAATCCACCTTTGGATGGAATCCGGGAAGAGCTGATTACGGACATTAGCCTGACCTTAGGTAGTGACCATAACATTTTTGAATTTTCTGAACTGCACTGTAGAAAGTTAAAGATTCAGAACCCTGTAATTTCGAAAGAAGATTTAGATAAAATCAAAAATTACGATGCCAGTCCAGATTACAAGGTTGTATCCATATCCATGTTGTATCCCGTGGAAAAAGGACACAATGGTTTGGAAGATGCATTACAGTCCATTTTAATGCAAGCCTCTAAAGCGGCAGATGAAGGTGCAAATATCATAATCTTATCAGACAGATATGTAAGCAAGGAAAATGCCCCAATTCCTGCACTATTGGCATGCTCCTTTATAAATAGCGGACTACAAAAATTAGGAAAACGATCCAAACTGAGCATCATTATAGAGTCCGCAGAACCTAGGGAAGTTCATCATTTTGCTTTATTGTTCGGTTTTGGTGCCAGTGCCATCAACCCATATTTGGTAAATGAAATCATTGGTGAACAAATAGAGGAACATGACATTCAAGATGTTACTTTTGATGAGGCCATAAAGAATTACAATAAAGCCATAGGAAAAGGAATCTTAAAGGTCATGAACAAAATAGGGATTTCTACCTTAAATTCTTATCGCGGCTCCCAATTGTTTGAATGTATTGGAATCAATACCAAGGTTGTAGAAAAATATTTCCCTAACACTCCAACAAGAATTCAGGGAGTAGGGTTGTACCAAATCGAAAAGGAAGTTGCCAAACGCCATCAGAAGGCATTTTCTACTAAAGAAGTGGATGCCAATCTGGATTTGGAAATTGGAGGTGAGTATCGCTGGAGAAGAAATGGAGAAAAACATATGTTCAATCCATTGAGCATAGCTAAACTTCAAAAATCCGTACGTAACAATGAGCCAGAAACCTACAAGGAATTTTCCCAAATGGTCAATGAGCAATCCAAAAACCTAATGACCATAAGGGGGCTTTTTGAATTTTCCAATTATGACCCTATACCAATTGATGAAGTTGAACCTTGGACGGAAATCGTAAAACGGTTTAAGACAGGGGCCATGTCCTACGGATCCATAAGTAAGGAAGCCCATGAAAACTTGGCAATTGCCATGAACAGGATAGGTGGTAAAAGCAACTCTGGAGAAGGGGGCGAAGATGAAGATAGATTTTACAAAAACGCAACGGGAGATTGGAGAAATAGCGCCATTAAGCAAGTAGCTTCTGGTAGATTTGGCGTTACTTCCAATTATTTGACCAATGCAAAGGAAATTCAGATTAAAATGGCCCAAGGGGCCAAACCTGGAGAAGGTGGACAATTACCGGGTCCAAAAGTAAATCCGGCAATCGCAAAAACTAGAAACTCTACGCCATATGTAGGTTTGATCTCGCCACCGCCACACCATGATATTTATTCTATTGAAGATTTATCCCAATTGATTTATGATCTAAAATCGGCCAATAGAAAAGCTCGAATCAATGTTAAATTGGTTTCGGAAGTCGGAGTGGGAACAGTAGCCGCCGGTGTCGCAAAAGCAAAAGCTGATGTAATTTTAGTTTCCGGTTTTGACGGTGGTACGGGAGCTTCGCCACTAACCTCATTGAAACATGCGGGCTTACCATGGGAATTAGGTATTGCCGAGGCACAACAAACTCTGGTCTTAAACGATTTAAGAAACCGGATTGTACTGGAATGCGATGGCCAGCTTAAAACGGGAAGGGACGTAGCCATTGCTTGCTTGCTGGGTGCCGAGGAATTTGGTTTTGCAACTGCCCCTTTAGTGGCATCGGGATGTATCATGATGCGTGTTTGCCATTTGAATACATGCCCCGTGGGTATTGCCACCCAAAATCCGGAGCTACGTAAAAAGTTCGAGGGAAAACCTGAGCATGTTGTCAACTACATGTACTTCGTTGCACAGGAATTAAGGGAAATTATGGCACAGCTTGGCTTCAGAACCATAAATGAAATGGTAGGGCAAGTGCAGAAACTAGATCGAAAAAAGGCCATAGACCATTACAAGGCCAATGGTATTGACTTAACCCCAATTCTGCATCAAGTAGATGTTCCAAAAGGAACTAAGTTTTACAATACGGAAAAACAACATCACGATGTATTCGATTCTATTGAATTCGACATCATCGAAAAGGCAAATCCTTCTTTATTCCGTAAGGAGAAATTGACCTTGGATTATCCTATTTGCAATACTGATCGTGCGGTTGGGGCTATTATCAGTAATGAAATTTCGAAGACCTATGGAGCAGAAGGATTACCAATCAATACTTTAAAGTTGAATTTTACGGGATCGGCAGGGCAAAGCTTTGGTGCTTTTGCCACCAGAGGCTTGACCATGATAGTTAACGGAAATACCAATGATTATTTGGGCAAGGGATTATCCGGGGCCAAACTAGTGGTAAGGGTTCCAGAGGGCTCAACTATAGTACCGGAAGATAACGTAATTACGGGTAACGTAACGCTTTATGGGGCCACGGCAGGTAGAGCATATATTAATGGAAAGGCGGGCGAACGCTTCTGTGTAAGAAACTCGGGTGCCAAAGCGGTTGTTGAAGGTATCGGAGACCATGGATGCGAATATATGACCGGGGGCGTTGCTGTGATACTTGGTGAAGTTGGAAGAAATTTCGGTGCCGGTATGAGCGGTGGAATAGCATATGTACTGGATGAAAAGAAAACCTTTAGGAACAGATGTAGCGGAGAGGGATTGAACCTTTTAAAGGTGGAAGAAGATCAGGACATCAAGCAATTGAAGGATTTGATAACTAGCCATTACAATTCTACATTGAGTCCTTTGGCTCAACGCATATTGGAAAACTGGGAGGCATATTTGCCAAAATTCATCAAGGTGTTCCCAGAGGAGTACAGACAAGCATTGATACGATTGGAGAAAGAAAATTTACAAACAATATAAAATCGGGAAATGGGGAAGATAACAGGATTTTTGGAAATCGATAGAAAAGTAGAAGCTTACGCTCCCGTTGAGGAGCGCATTAAAAACTATAGGGAGTTTACGCTTCCTTTGGAAGAAAAAGATATTAAAGATCAAGGTGCGCGTTGTATGGATTGCGGAATACCGTTTTGCCATAGTGGTTGTCCACTGGGTAATTTAATTCCAGATTTCAACGATGCCGTTTATCGCGGTAAATGGGAAAAAGCCAGTGAAATTTTGCATTCCACAAATAATTTTCCAGAGTTTACCGGTAGATTGTGCCCAGCTCCATGTGAAGAAGCTTGTGTATTGGGTATTAATGAAGACCCCGTAACCATTGAGAATATTGAAAAAAATATTGTGGAGACGGCGTTTAAAAAAGGTTGGATTACCGCAAAGCCTCCTTTAGAAAGGACAGGTAAAAAAGTAGCTGTTGTTGGCTCAGGACCTGCAGGATTGGCCGCCGCACAGCAATTGAACAGAGCGGGACACGATGTAATCGTTTTTGAGAGGGATGAAAAACCAGGAGGACTACTCCGATATGGTATTCCAGACTTTAAAATGGAAAAACACGTGATAGACCGTAGGCTCGAAGTACTAAAAGAAGAAGGGATTGAATTCAAATGTGGTGTTCATGTTGGAAAGGATATTAAAGCCGATGACCTTAAAAATGATTTTGATGCCGTTGTGTTAACCGGTGGGGCAACGGTTCGAAGAAGGTTACCAATAGAAGGTGCCGACCTTAAAGGTGTAGTACAGGCTATGGATTTCCTTGGACAAAACAACAGAAGGGTTGATGGTATAAAGGAATTAGGCGAAGAAATTTTGGCGACCGATAAGAATGTTATTGTCATTGGCGGAGGGGATACCGGATCTGATTGTATAGGCACCTCTTTTAGACAAGGTGCCAAATCCGTTTCCAATTTTGAGATTATGCCAATGGCTACCACAGAAAGACCAAAAGATCAACCTTGGCCGTTTTGGCCAATGCGATTAAGAACAAGTTCTTCGCACAAAGAAGGTGCTGAGCGATTCTTTAGTATTTCCACCAAGAAATTCATTGGAGATGATAAAGGTAACCTTACAGGCCTGATAACCTCCGAAGTAGAATGGGTTACTGTACCAGGACAAAGGCCACAATTGAAGGAAGTCGAAGGAACCGAAAAGGAGTGGAAGTGCGAGTTGGCGCTATTGGCTTTAGGTTTTACAGGTTCTGAAAATACAGTTGCCGAACAACTAGGTTTAGAAATGGACAATAGAACAAATATCAAGGCCTCAGAAATCGATTATAAAACAAATGTTCCGGGAGTTTTTGTTGCGGGTGACCAACGAAGGGGACAATCCTTGATTGTTTGGGCCATTTCAGAAGGCAGACAAGCGGCTCATCATGTAGATAAATATTTGATGGGAGAATCTGCGTTACCGTTAAAAGGTGACGGGGATTTGCCACGAGTTTAGATTCCATCAACATTTTAACCATAATCAGGCCCTCTCTCCAAAGAGGGTCTTTTTTATAGATAATATTTTTTGGTTTTTAGAATGCCGCTAGATATAAAAAGTCATGATGAAGAAAGCGAACACTCTGGCGAATTACTAAAAATTCGATTATGAATAAGTATAAAAAATTATAAAACAAAAAAGCCCCCTTACGTTATGTAAGGGGGCCTCGAGGAAGGCGGCTACCTACTCTCCCACTTGGTATAGCAGTACCATCGGCGCAAACGGTCTTAACTTCCCTGTTCGGAATGGTAAGG
>JAUIGC010000106.1 GCA_030429835.1 Bacteroidia bacterium | reverse complement strand
GAGGAGGCAGCCGCCAAAAAACAGGCCCGCTTGGATAGTGGCAAGGATGTTCTTGTAGGGGTAAATAAATATCGTCTGAAACAGGAGGATAACCTAAGTATTTTGGAGGTTGACAATGAAAAAGTACGAATCCAGCAAATAGATCGGTTGACTACATTGAAGGCACAACGTAATGAAGAACAAGTACGTCATATATTGAATCGTATCACCAGTGCCGCAAAAGATTCAGTTAAAGAAAACAGACAGCGAGATAATTTACTAGCTTTAGCTGTAGAAGCGGCAAGGGCAAGGGCTACCTTAGGCGAAATCAGTCAGGCACTTGAGGAAGCCTATGGCAGGCATACCGCAGCCAATAATACCATTTCGGGCGTGTATTCCAAAGAAATTAAACAGGACGAAAGTTTTAAACGGGCCGTTCAGCTAGCGGACCAATTGGCGGAGCAAGAAGGACGAAGACCTCGGATCATGGTGGCCAAAATGGGACAGGATGGACACGATCGAGGGGCCAAAGTGGTGGCTACAGCCTATGCAGACCTTGGTTTTGACGTGGATATAGGGCCCTTGTTCCAAACTCCTAAGGAAGTGGCGAAACAGGCCGTGGAGAATGATGTACATGTTTTGGGAATCTCATCCTTGACTGCGGGACATAAGACCTTGGTACCTGCCGTGGTTGACGAACTCAAGGCATATAATCGAAGTGATATACTTGTCGTGGTGGGAGGTGTCATTCCAAAACAGGATTACGGATTCTTACAAGAAAAAGGAGTAACTGCAATATATGGTCCGGGAACTAAAATTAGTGAAGCGGCTATCGAAATACTGGAAATTTTACTGGAGAATAACAAATAGCATAAAAAAAAGGGACCAAAACTATGGTCCCTTTTTAATATTGATAATAAGGTATTAGGCAGTAGCCACTTCACCGGATTTTCTGTTTTTCATCCAAAAATACAACAAAGTGAAAAGTACAATTAGGATGATAGGAAACATCATCATTGTTCCTATAGTGGCTTGGCCTGCGACCATTTCCAATTCATCTCCTGTTAAACCTTGCTCAGCGGCCATTTTTTGGTCTGCATCGATCCATCCCCCGATAATACGTTGGAAGATAGAAGAAGAGAACATACCAACACCTCCTATAACTGAAAGGCCCAAGGCACCACTTTTTGGAATTTTATCGGCCACAAAACCAAGCATGTTGGGCCAAAAGTAAGCGATACCCAAAGCAAAGAAAATAGCTGCGACATAGGCCATTGCCCCTGTTTGGGAGCTAAAAAGATATAAACCGATGGTGGCTAAAATGGCAGAACCTAATAAAACTCCAGTCTGGTCGAATTTTTTAACAATATCTCCTCCAAAATATCGAGCTATGGCCATTAAACCAGAGGTCAACGCTAAAATCAACATAGGATGTGCCCCACTTTTTGCTAAAATAAGTCCAACCCATTGGTTTGGACCAAATTCGGTAATGGCTGTCAATGCCATACAAACAAACATAAAGATGAATAAAGGTGAAAGCATGGCTTTAATGTTACCAGAAAGTGTGGCGGCCTCTTCAATCTTGGCTTTTGGCCAAGGTTGTCCAAAGAACATAACGGCATAAATTACTGCAGGTATCAAAAGCAACCAAGCCTGGCTTTGTCCAAGAATTCCCATATTTGTCATTAATCCGGAAAGCAAACTTCCTATGGCGATACCCCCAGGGAACCACATATGGAATCTATTTAGCATTTTACTCATTCTAACACCTTTATAGGCATCAGCAATCATAGGGTTACAGGCAGCTTCTGTACAACCATTACCTAAACCTATAAGCAAGTTGGCAACCAATAGCAATCCATAGCTTCCAGAAAAAATAAGTAATAAAATACCGATAGAATGAGCGAAAAAAGCAAATTGCATAATGGCTTTCCCACCTACCTTATGGTAAATAAGTCCACCGACTATCATTGAAATAGGGAAACCCAAAAACCACATAGAGGAAATAAGACCTGCTTCGCCGGCCGTTAATTCCAACTCTGTTATTAATTGGTCCAAAATACCTGCCGCTATCGCAAAAGAAAAGGCTGTAGTAATCAAAGCGAAACAACTGGCATAGAACAGTCTGTTCGCATTTACGTTTGAAGTTGCTGTTGAACTCGTCATATTTGTTGGTTTTGTTATTATGTTTTTTGGTTAGCACGCTAAGCTAATAAAAATGCGATAATTTCCCTTATTTTTTAAGAAAATCATAGTTTAACTGTTCCAGATTTCATGATTAATAGGTTTTAATAAGGTGTGATTGAATTTTAATTGAATGTAAATCAGGAGATATAGGTATTTGTAAAGTAAAATGTTAAAGATTACCTTGGTTCAATATTCACGCAATTTATTTTAGTTTATGAAAAAACTGATTCCCATATTTTTTCTTTTGGTCCTAACCAGTTGCCAAACCAAGGTTTTCGAAAACGAGACCACGGAGAAAAATGAACCGTCATTAAACTATAATCCCGAAGCAAAACTGGAACAATTGGGCGTTACTTTAAGACCTATCGGAAAACCGGTTGCAAATTACGTGCATGCCGTACGAACAGGGAACTTGCTTTTTCTGGCCGGAAAAGGACCAAAACAAGCAAATGGGGAAAATGTAGTGGGGAAAGTGGGGTCAGACCTCACTGTTGAGGAAGGTTACAATGCGGCTAGGGAGGCTGGCATCAACCAATTGTCCGTTCTAAAGGAGGAATTGGGCAACCTAAGTAAGGTAAAACGAATCGTAAAAGTAAAGGGCATGGTCAATGCGGTCCCCGATTTTACAGACCACTCCAAGGTGATCAATGGATATTCCGACCTAATGGTTGAAGTTTTTGGTGAAAACGGAAAACACGCAAGGGCTGCCGTAGGGATGGGTTCATTGCCCGGAAATATGGCCGTTGAAGTTGAAATGGTAGTGGAGATACAGGACTAATAAATATAAGTAGAGCATGAAAAGAAGTTTCTTTCTGATTTTGGCAATGTGCATCGGTCTACCGGCCTTGGCCCAAGACCAATCCTATACCCTAGAAGAGAATATTGGCTATTATAATGGACTAACGGATTCACAAACGGACTATCAAAAAGAGCGCTGCAAACTGGATGTCTATTATCCTAAGGACACTACAGATGTTCCAGTTGTGGTCTGGTTTCATGGTGGGGGTTTGGAAGGCGGTGAAAAGCATATTCCTGATGGATTGAAGGAAAAAGGAGTAGTAGTCGTGACCGTGAATTATCGCTTACATCCAAAAGTACAGCACCCGGTTTATATTGAGGATGCCGCAGCAGCGGTTGCTTGGACCTTTAAAAACATTGAAAAATATCACGGGGACAAAAACAAAATCTTTGTAACGGGTCATTCGGCGGGAGGCTACTTGGCCAGCATGGTAGGCCTGGATACCAGTTATCTTTCCAAGTACGATATTGACGCCAATAAAATTGCCGGACTTATTCCCTTTAGTGGGCATTCCATTACCCATTTTACCATTCGGAAGGAAATGGGTATACCTGGTACGCAAGCGATAGTGGATGAGTTTGCACCTTTATTCCATATCCGGAAGGATGCTCCGCCCATGTTGTTGATTACCGGAAACAGGGAATTGGAAATGCTGGGAAGATACGAGGAAACCGCCTATTTTTATAGGATGATGAAGGTAATTGGCCATCCAGATGTGGAATTGATGGAGTTGGATGGGTACGGGCATAACATGGTATATCCGGCCATTCCCCTTCTGTTGAATTTTGTAAAGGAAAAATCAAGGGAATAGCTAAGGTCTTGCTTGTGAATATTCCAGAATTTCTGAAAGAAACATAAATCATGAAGGTACAAGTTGTACATGGTCACCAATGTGAATTAGGCGAGGGACCGGTTTGGGATTCTAAAAACAATGTAATCTGTTGGGTGGATATTTTGAACGGGGAAATCCACGAGTATTCGCCGAGCAAAAAGAATCACAAGATGTATCCGGTTAATAAAATGGTTGGCTGTATTGCAGTATGCAGTGACAACAATTTTATTTTGGCTTCTACATCGGGTATCGGTTTTTTAGATCGGGAAACTGGAAAGGTAGAATATGTGGATAATCCTGAAAGCCATTTGCCGGGAAATAGGTTCAATGATGGAAAGTGCGATCCTGCCGGTAGATTATGGGTGGGCAGTATGTCTATATCCGAAGATGCCAATACAGGAGCGGTTTATGCCTTTTCAAATAATGAAAGCGATTTAAAGATTAAGAATACTACCATTTCTAACGGAATGGCCTGGAGTCTAGATCACCAAACTTTTTATTTTATTGACACCCCAACACAAACCGTTGTAGCTTACGATTACGATAAGGCCGACGGAAATATTAAAAACAAAAGAGTGGTCATAAGGATAGAGGAGAAGGAAGGTTTTCCCGATGGGATGACCATTGATTCAGAAGGAATGCTTTGGATTGCCCATTGGGGCGGATGGCAGGTGACCCGTTGGAATCCCAAAACGGGAGAGAAGTTGCGAAGCATTAAATTTCCGGCAGCAAAAATCACTTCCTGTACCTTTGGCGGAAAGGATTTAAAACATCTCTTTGTAACTTCGGCAAAGGTAGATTTGACCGATGAGGAATTACAGGAACAACCTCTGGCAGGTGCCCTATTTGTAGTTAAAGATTGTGGTTATCAAGGTGTACCCACAGTTTTATATCGAACCTAATTAATTAAATATATAATAGCATGAAGCTGATACGATTTGGTAAACCTGGAGCGGAGAAACCGGGAATTTTGGATGTTAATGGCAAGAGAAGGGACTTATCCAGCACCTTTACAGACTGGGATCGTTCCTTTTTTCAAAATGGGGGACTCGAAAAACTACGTGGTCTGGAATTATCCAAGTATCCCGAGGTCGATGACAAGGTTCGGTTGGGGTCTTGTGTTGCCCGTCCTGGGAAGGTTATCTGTATCGGTTTAAACTATTCTGACCATGCTGCCGAATCGGGTATGGCAATTCCACAGGAACCCATTATTTTTCAAAAAGGGGCCAACACGGTCGTTGGGCCTAATGATAATATTCTTATTCCAAGAAATAGTGAAAAAACGGATTGGGAAGTGGAATTAGGGGTTGTGATTGGTAAAGACGCCAGATATTTGAACAGTGCCGAGGAGGCCAAGGACTATATTGCCGGCTATTGTTTATCCCATGATGTATCGGAAAGAGCCTTTCAACTGGAGATGGGCGGGCAATGGACGAAAGGGAAATCCTGTGATAACTTTAATCCGTTGGGTCCGTTTTTGGCAACTTCCGACGAAATTGAAGATGTACATAATCTAAAAATGAAACTTTGGGTCAATGGGGAACAGATGCAAAACGGAAATACCAATACCATGATTTTCGATTGTTATTATGTGGTACATTATCTGTCGCAGTTTATGACCCTTGAGGCAGGTGACGTAATCTCTACTGGGACCCCACCAGGGGTAGGTCTGGGAATGAAGCCGCCCAAGTACTTAAAGGCAGGGGATAAAGTGGCCTTGGAAATAGAAGGTTTGGGCAGACAGGAACAAACATGCAGCAATGCATAATGAATTGCAATATATGTTCAGTTTAAAGGATAAGATAGCCGTTGTTACGGGAGCAGGAAGTGGAATAGGACGTGCCATTGCAATGGTCTTGGCAAAACGGGGTGCAACGGTTCATATTTTAGAAATAAATGGGGAAGAAGGCCAGGGAACCTTGTCTATGATTCAAAAAGATGGAGGAAAGGGCCAGGTGCATATTTGTGATGTAAGCCATCAACAAGAGGTTATTTCCACTTTTGAATCCATTGGAAAAATAGATATTCTGGTCAATAATGCAGGGGTTGCCCATATTGGTACGGCAGAGACGACAACCGAAGCGGATTTAGACCGAATTTATCAAATCAATATAAAAGGGGTATATAACTGCTTGTATGCGGCCATACCCCTCATGAAGAAAAATGGTGGTGGGAGAATCATCAACATGGCAAGCATAGCGGCAACCATCGGAATTCAGGATAGGTTCGCCTACTCCATGTCCAAGGCGGCCGTGGCAAATATGACGCTTACCGTGGCCAAGGATTTTATTAAGGACAATATCACCTGTAATTCCATTTCGCCGGCCAGGGTACATACACCCTTTGTGGACGGCTATCTTGCCAAAAACTTTCCGGACAATCAAGAGGAGATGTTTGAAAAATTATCGCAAACGCAACCTATCGGTAGAATGGCAAAGCCCGAGGAAATAGCGAATTTAGCACTGTATCTATGTAGTGATGAGGCCGCATTTATAACAGGTACGGACTATCCTATTGACGGGGGATTTATAAAATTAAATAGCTGAAGATGAGACTCGATAAAAAGATTGCATTGGTAACGGGTGCAGGTAAGGGTATAGGTAGGGAAATTGCCCAAGGGTTTGCTGCGGAAGGTGCGACTGTCATCATAAATGATTTGCCCGGAGCTGACTATGCCAAGGACGTGGTCGACGGAATTAGTAGCAGGGGAGGCAAGGCGGAATTGTATGCAACCGATGTCTCCAAAGTGGAAAATATTCGCAATATGTTTGGATATATCGAGGAAAAATATGGACGATTGGACATTTTGGTCAACAATGCCGGCATCACAGGTTGGAGTGATTTTTTTAATACCGAGGAAGCTTTGTTTGATAAGGTCATCAATTTGAATATTAAAGGGACCTTGTTCTGTGCCATCGAGGCGGCCAAATTGATGAAAAAGAACAAAAACGGAGGTAGTATTATCAACATATCTTCCATTTGTTCGGTATTGAGCGTAAAGAACCTAATTTGCTACTCCACGAGCAAAGGGGGAATCGAGGCTATGAGCAAGCAAATGGCCGTTGAACTGGCGCCGTATAAGATTAGGGTCAATACATTTGGTCCAGGCCCGATAAACACAGCAAGAAACTTGGAAGAGGATCCGGAATATCGGGAGAATTGGGGTCGTGTGGTTCCCATGAAAAGAACAGGTGAACCTGAAGAAATGATTGGCCCAGCCGTTTTTTTGGCCTCTGATGAATCCAGTTATGTTACAGGACAATTGTTTTATGTAGATGGGGGTTGGAGCGTCCAGGGAAAATTCGCTGAAGATAGTATGGATAGCCAGTTAAAAAATAGTGGAGGAAAGGATTAATGATTTTTGACTAGGATATTCCGGGTATTTGATAATGCGTAAATCCTATCTTTATGTCACCTCGAGCGCAGTCGAGTGGTCCTTTTTTATAGACAATATTTAGATTTTCTTGATATCTAAAATAAGCCTCGGCAAGAGATAACTTTGTTGTTCTTTGGTAGCTCATGTTGAAAATGCATACAGATGGCTATCCCTTTACAAACCCCAACAAAAAAAGGACCAGCAAGCTGTCCTTTTTTTATTTTCGGTTGTAACACCTTCGGTGCATCTATATGCATTTATTTGTAGCCTCGGCAAGCATTGTTTCGACTACGCTCAACATATACTTCGCTTCAAAGCTTCGCTTTTTTTTGCTATCGCAAAATTGCGATGCTACTTTGTAGCCTCGGCAAGAATCGAACTTGCATCTAAAGTTTAGGAAACTTCTATTCTATCCATTGAACTACGAGGCCAATATTCACTTTTTCAAAGTTTTCAAGATTCAATTTATCGTATCCCTAAAACTCAATCTATTTATAGAACCCTATCTACCTTTAGGTAGGTACGAGGCCAAATAGGCTGGCAAAAATAGAACTTTTTGTCAATTTTATGCAAAAGGAACTACATCAATTTCTTTTGGACCAAATTTCATACATAGGTTCTCCCCGGCTATTTTGGCCCGTATGGTGCCAATCGTCGCCTTTTAGTTCGTAATTGAACTCTAGACTGGCCCCCACACGATTATTGTCCCTTGAGAAGAACTCAATGTTTTCTGTGTAAACCCCGTCCTCGGAGGTAAAACTACCACCTCCAGTGCCAGAAAACCGCATGGTCTCCGTTTGGTAGGCGATCCATTGAAAACGTCCATCCAGCAAGAATTTTAAAGTTTTTCTCGGATTTTCCTCGCCGCGGCGTTCCTGCCCTGTATCCGGGCCACGAGTGGCAAATAACCATTGTCCATCCAAGTCCTGTTTCACGGGTTGCTTTTTTTCTAAGGTAACGGCTTTTTCCAACTGAAGCATTATTTTATCCTCATTAATTGAATAGGGTATCTCCATCACCTTTGTGCTGTCCTTTTCAAAGTCGGAATTGAACTCGAGATTAATTTTGATGTTGTTGCCATCGGTCGTGTAGAAGCCTCCAAGCGTCTTTACAAACTCGGCGGGATTTGTCTTGTAGATAGTATGGGTGAGATAACCCTTATCGATTTTAAGCTCATGACGAATATTTTCCACCTCGGAAATGTATACTCCGGATGGAATTTGGGCCTTTGCGAAGGACATCATGAGTATAAAAACAAAAAAATAGATTTTAGGGTGTAATTTGCTCATTTTCATTTTCAATTGTTTTCAACTAAATATAGTTAATAATTTGTTGAATATAAACAGCTTATAAATTTTTAAGATTTAAAATTAGGAGCTGTTTTATGTTTTTTTTGCAGTTAAGCGTATTTTGTTTCAAAACCGTTGTTTTTTCAATTTTTTTGTTTTCATTTGTGCCGTAAAATAAGAGAACTCTCTTTGTAAGGCCTTTGCCTTTAGCTGAACAGAATGCAATTTGTTTCTATGTTCGGATTTTTGGGAATTAGGAAGTCAAACCCAAAAATGGCTTATAAGATAAGCAGCCGAATATTAAAGCTAACTTCCGATTTTAACCCCTCAATTGTGCAAAGTCAGCACATTTATTTCTTCATTCCCACTACTCAGGAACAAATTCTTATTTGATTGGACAATACATCATGTTTTCTTAACATGATATGAGCACACTTTTTTAAATTATATAACGTATTTTCCAACATAATAAAAGTACTTTTTTAAATGAATACTAAATATATCGATCTGATCGATCAAACCTATTTCTTTCCACAAGAGGAGTTTACGCTTGAAGGGGACCACCTAAAATTTCATGATATACCGTTGAACGATTTGGTCGAGGAATATGGAAGTCCACTAAAATTTACCTATTTGCCTAAAATCTCGCAAAATATAGCAAGGGCAAAGCAATGGTTTGTTAACGCCATCAAGAAAAACGAGTATAAAGGAAAATACCATTATTGCTATTGCACAAAAAGCTCCCATTTTCAGCACGTAATGCATGAGGCGTTGAAGAACGATATTCATATTGAAACATCCTCCGCTTTTGATATCAACATTGTAGAGCAATTAAAAAAAGATGGCAAGTTGAAGGATGATGCCTATGTCATCTGCAATGGTTTTAAGCGCGAACAATACATTGAGAATATCGCAAGGTTGATCAATAACGGACATGTCAATTGCATTCCCATCATTGATAACTATGAGGAAATAGACCTGCTATCGGATAGCATAAAGGATACCTTTAAGGTGGGCATACGCATTGCTTCGGAAGAAGAGCCAAAATTTGAGTTTTATACCTCACGGCTGGGCATCGGGTATAAGAACATTGTTCCATTTTACGAAAACCAGATTAAGGACAACGATAAGGTGGAACTTAAGATGCTTCATTTTTTCATCAATACCGGTATAAGGGACAACGCCTATTATTGGAACGAATTGGTGAAATGCCTTAAGGTCTACGTAAGGCTTAAAAAGATCTGTCCTTCTTTGGACAGTCTCAATATTGGTGGTGGATTTCCCATAAAGAACTCCTTGGCCTTTGAATATGACTACCAATATATGGTGGACGAAATCCTGAACCAAATCAATATTGCCTGTACCGAGGCCGAAGTACCGGTTCCCAATATTTTTACGGAATTTGGTAGCTTTACCGTAGGGGAAAGCGGTGGAGCCATCTATGAGATTCTGTACCAAAAGCAACAGAACGACCGTGAAAAATGGAATATGATCGATTCTTCTTTCATTACCACCTTGCCGGACACCTGGGCCATAAATAAACGTTTTATCATGCTGCCCATCAACCGATGGAATGACGAATACGAAAGGGTTCTGTTGGGTGGATTAACCTGTGATAGTGACGATTACTATAATAGCGAACAGAACATGAACGCCATCTATTTGCCCAAATACAAAAGGGACAAGCCTCTGTATATTGGTTTCTTTAATACCGGGGCGTATCAGGAAACTATTGGAGGCTTTGGGGGCTTGCAGCATTGCCTCATTCCCCAGCCCAAACATATTCTTATTGACAGGAACGATAAGGGAAAACTGGTAACCACGTTATACAGTCCGCAACAAACTGCTCAGGATCTTTTGGAAATTTTGGGTTATGGGGATTATCAGAAAGAGAAAAATAAAAAAACGGCAAAGGCCAAAAAAGAACTATCTAATTAATTTGTTCAAACTTTAAAACAATGAGTACATCAAAGAATTATGCAGGTATACCTGACAAATTCGCACAATTGGAAACCGCTAAGGTTATTTTGATTCCGGT
>JAUIGC010000105.1 GCA_030429835.1 Bacteroidia bacterium | reverse complement strand
TCCCAATGATACCTTCTGGTGCTGCTGTATCCGAAATTAGATTGAAGTAATCCATGAATGATGCCCAAATACAGGATATTCCAAAGGTATATCCTGAAATACAGGATAAATCCAGTGAGATCGGGTTCACTATGCCCTCCGATTTATACGTTGGCACCTTATTAAAGACGTTGATCAGTTCCAAACCAATATCAAATATTTTGGAATTGGGAACCGGCATAGGTTTAAGTTTGTCTTGGATGATCGATGGTATGGATAAAGGATCCAAACTGATTACGGTAGATAATGACCCTGAATTGGTTGCAATTGCCAAGTCATTTTTTGGGCAGGATGATCGAGTTACTATTGTCTGTGAGGATGGAGCGGAATGGATTAAGAATTATAAGGGAGCTAGGTTCGACTTGATTTTTGCAGATGCATGGCCGGGAAAATACGGACAGTTGGATGAAACTTTAGCTCTACTAGAAGTTGGGGGACTTTATGTAATCGACGATATGATTGCGCAACCCAATTGGCCAGAAGGACACGAGGAGAATGTAAAGGAGCTTGTGGATTGTTTGGAAAAAAGGGACGATTTGACCCTTACAAAAATGAATTGGTCAACGGGAATAATTTTGGCCGCAAAAACAAAATAAGGAAGGATTAAGAAATACGTAATGAAAAAAGAATGGTTTACCATTTCGGTATATTCCGAAAATAACGTGGGTTTACTCAATAGAATATCGGGGATATTCTTAAAAAGACACATCAATATAGAGAGTCTAAATGTATCAAAATCAGAGATAGATAATGTATCCAAGTTCACTATTGTGGTACATACTACTGAGAAATGGGTGCGTAATATTGTTGGGCAGATTGAGAAGCAGATAGAAGTAATAAAGGCGTTTTATCACACCGATGATGAAACTATCTATCAAGAGTCCGCCTTGTTTAAGATTGCCTCCGGTCTCTTGTTTGACGAGCGTCAGATACAGAATATCATCAAGGAAAGCAACTCACAGATTGTAACGGTATCGCGGGAATTCTTTGTTTTGGCCAAGAGTGGACGCAGATATGAAATAGATGAAATGTATGAACAGCTAAAGCCTTTTGGAATCATGCAGTTTGTGAGGTCCGGCCGTATATCGGTAACCAAGGATGAAATGCAGATTTCAACCCTTTTACAAGAGTTTCAACACAATTAATACTTTTGAATATTAACTAATTAAAAGTCCTTCGGGATAAATACACTTAAAAACAATAAATAAAATGTCAAATTACTTTAATACGCTATCATTAAGAGACCAATTGACACAATTGGGCAAATGTAGATTTATGGATCCAACCGAGTTTTCAGATGGTGTATCTGCGTTAAAAGGAAAGAAGATTGTAATCGTTGGTTGTGGGGCCCAGGGTTTGAACCAAGGATTGAACATGAGGGATTCAGGTTTGGATATTGCCTATGCACTTAGGGATGCCGCGATTAAAGAAAAGAGACAATCCTATATCAATGCTACCGAAAATGGCTTTACTGTTGGAACGTATGAAGAACTTATTCCCAGTGCGGATTTAGTCATTAACCTTACTCCGGATAAACAACATACACAGGTTGTAGGTGCGGTAATGCCACTAATGAAAAAAGGGGCGACATTATCCTATTCCCATGGGTTCAACATTGTAGAGGAAGGCACTAAAATAAGGGAAGACCTGACCGTAATCATGGTAGCTCCCAAGAGTCCCGGTTCCGAGGTAAGGGAAGAGTACAAAAGAGGTTTTGGAGTTCCAACCTTGATTGCAGTGCATCCAGAGAACGATCCAGAGGGCAAAGGACTGGAACAGGCCAAGGCCTATGCTGCTGCAACTGGTGGTCATAAAGCCGGTGTTTTGGAATCCTCGTTTGTTGCCGAGGTAAAATCGGATCTTATGGGAGAGCAGACCATTCTTTGTGGATTATTGCAGACGGGTTCCATTCTTTGTTTTGACAAAATGATAGAGAAAGGAATCGAACCAGGTTATGCTTCTAAATTGATTCAATACGGTTGGGAAACTATTACAGAGGGAATGAAATATGGCGGAATCACCAATATGATGGACCGTCTATCCAACCCTGCTAAAATAAAGGCCTTTGAACTTTCTGAGGAATTGAAGGACATCATGAGACCGTTGTTCCAAAAGCATATGGACGATATCATGACTGGACATTTCTCGAAGACCATGATGGAGGACTGGGCCAATGATGATAAAAATTTATTGACCTGGAGAGCGGCAACTGGTGAAACCGCGTTTGAGAAAACACCAGCGGGCGATAATGAAATTACCGAACAGGAATATTACGACAATGGGGTATTGATGGTGGCCATGGTACGTGCCGGTGTAGAATTGGCCTATGAGTCCATGACGGAATCAGGGATCATTGGCGAGTCTGCCTATTATGAATCCTTGCACGAAACACCGTTGATTGCAAATACCATTGCCAGAAAGAAATTGTTTGAGATGAACCGGGTTATATCAGACACTGCAGAATACGGGTGTTATCTGTTTGACCATGCTTGTAAACCTTTATTGGCGGATTTTATGAAAAAAATCGACGCTGATGTCATTGGTAAACATTATGGTGAAGGAGAGGACAATGATGTTGATAATGCTAAATTGATTGCGGTGAACAAGAAGTTAAGGGAACATCCTGTGGAAATTGTAGGGGCCCGTTTGAGGGAATCTATGACCGCAATGAAGCCAATCGTATAAATTATTATAAATCTAAACCTTTACCAATGCCTATGGAATATTTCCCTAAGGTAGAGGATATAAAAAAAGCGGCGTTGACCATTCGGCAAGTATCGGAGGTAACGCCGCTTGCTACTAGCATACGTCTTTCCAAACAGTATGGTGCCAATATACTTTTAAAAAGGGAGGACTTACAACGGGTACGTTCCTATAAGATACGGGGGGCTTTCAACAAAATAAGTTCGCTATCCCAAAACGAACGTGATAACGGTGTTGTTTGTGCAAGTGCTGGAAATCATGCACAGGGCGTCGCTTTTGCGTGCCGACATTTAAGAATAAAGGCTACCATTTATATGCCCGCGGTTACTCCAAAACAAAAGGTGGAACAGACCCAAATGTTCGGGGAAGAATGGGTAACCGTTGTTTTGGAAGGTGATACGTTCGATGATTCCTTTAATACAGCGATGAAGTACTGTATTGAAAACAATAAAACGTTTATCCATCCTTTTGACGACCCTAAGGTTATTGAAGGTCAGGGAACAGTGGGACTGGAACTGTTGGAGCAAACCGAAGCTCCTATCGATTATATTTTTGTGGCCATCGGTGGTGGTGGATTAGCTTCAGGTCTTAGTGCCGTTTTTAAAAACCTTTCTCCCAAAACCAAAATTATCGGTGTTGAACCCATGGGAGCATCTTCCATGAAAACATCCATGGAAAAGAATAAGAATACCGAACTTTCCAACATCGATAAATTTATCGATGGGGCCGCCGTTAAGAAAGTGGGTGATTTAACATTTGAGATTTGCAAAGAAAATCTTCACGATGTTATAACCGTTCATGAAGGCAAGGTTTGCCAAACTATATTAGACCTATACAATAGGGATGCCATTGTGGTTGAACCCGCCGGGGCCTTGAGTATATCTGCTTTGGATCACTATAAAGAAGAAATTGAGGGTAAAAATGTGGTCTGCATTGTTAGTGGTAGTAATAATGATATTACAAGAACGGCAGAAATAAAGGAGCGTGCACTTTTATATGGAAAATTAAAACACTATTTTATTGTCCGGTTTCCACAGCGTCCAGGAGCGCTAAAACAGTTTGTAGCGGAGATTCTAGGTCCTACGGACGATATTACGCATTTTGAATATTCCAAAAAGTCGAGCAAGGAAAATGCTCCGGCAGTGGTGGGAATCGAACTAAAAAAACCGGAAGATTTACAGCCTTTAATGGATAGAATGAAGGCCAATAATTTTTTCGGGGATTATATTAATGACAAACCGGATTTATTTCAATATTTGATATAAAATTTCAACAATGACTAAAAAAACCAACATACCCAAGGAATTTGCAATAGACAAGACTATAAACCAATCAACTTATCTGGTAGATGGTAAGCTAAAAGAATGGAAGGGAGAAACTACGGATATATATTCCACCATTTCTTCAACCGATGATTATCAGCCGACTTTATTGGGAAGCGTTCCCGACCTTCAGGAAGCCGAGGCTTTGGAAGCTTTGGATGCAGCCTTAAAGGCCTATGACAGAGGCCAGGGGGTCTGGCCTACAATGCACGTAAGGGACCGCATCATCTGTATGGAGAATTTTGTAAAACAGATGAAGACTAAGAGGGATATTGTTGTAAAATATCTCATGTGGGAGATTGGAAAATCCTTACCGGATTCTCAAAAGGAGTTTGATAGAACAGTCGAATACGTAGAGGATACCATTGAGGATTATAAGAATTTGGACCGGAATGCGGCAAAGTTCCAAAAGCATGATGGGGTTTATGCGCACATTAAGAGAGGACCTTTGGGTGTGGTACTTTGTTTGGGCCCATATAACTATCCTTTGAATGAAACTTTTGCCTTATTGATTCCGGCAATTATCATGGGTAATACAACGGTATTTAAACCAGCAAAACATGGTGTTTTGTTGATTACTCCTTTGTTGGAGGCCTTTCAGACCTGTTTCCCAAAAGGCGTGGTCAATATTATATTTGGAAGGGGGAGAACTGTAGCGGCACCCATTATGAAAACAGGAAAGGTAGATGTCCTTGCCCTTATCGGGAATAGTAAATCTGCCAACGCTTTACAGGACCAGCATCCAAAAAGTAACCGATTGCGATTGGTTCTCGGTCTTGAAGCTAAAAATCCGGCAATTATATTACCGGATGCAGATATGAAGCTTACGATTGATGAATGTTTGGCCGGTACACTCTCGTTTAACGGTCAGCGTTGTACGGCTTTAAAAGTTATCTATGTGCATGAAGATGTGAGGGAAAACTTCTTGAATAAGTTCGCCGAGGAAGTGGATAAATTGAAGTTTGGCAATCCTTGGGAGGACGGCGTAAAATTGACACCATTACCAGAACCTGGTAAACCTGCGTATATTCAAGAACTTATAGATGATGCAATTTCCAAAGGAGCCAAGATTTTGAATAAAAAAGGAGGTAAGCATTTCGATAATTATATATGGCCAGCTGTTTTGTATCCCGTTACCAAGGAAATGCGGGTATATCAAGAAGAGCAATTTGGGCCGATAATCCCGGTGCTGTCTTTTTCCGATATTGAGAAACCTTTGGATGATATGGCGGAAAGCAACTATGGTCAGCAAGTAAGCCTTTTTGGAAAGGATGTTTATACCCTTTCCCCGTTGATTGATACTTTGGTGAACCTAGTTTGTCGAGTAAACCTTAATAGTTCTTGCCAACGTGGTCCTGATGTTTATCCATTTACGGGCAGAAAAGATTCTGCGCAGGCCACTTTAAGCGTGCATGATGCCCTACGTTCATTTTCCATTAGAACCTTTGTTGCCTTCAAGGATAACGATTTGAATACGGAAACTGTTCAGCAATTATTGGAAGCCAAAGTGTCTAATTTCGTGAGCACGGATTATATATTGTAAGTTTAATTTTTCATACTGTTTCAACTGTCAGATAATCAAATATATAGATTATGTAATTTGATTAATTAGTTGAATTTTTACAGGTTTTGAACAATTAAATGGGAGAGAAATATTTGTAGCAACTTATAGGCAGATGATTTAACATGTAAAAAGATGAGAAGTAATTGGTTTACTGTACCTATTTTAATGTTTTTCATAAGTTGTTCCAGTGTTCAAAAAAAAGAAGCGGCATGGGTTTCTATCTTTAACGGCAAAGATTTGGAAGGATGGTCACCAAAGTTTACCGGTGAGAAATACGGGGTAAATTATCTAAATACCTTCCAAGTAAAAGATGGAAAATTAGTCGTTAACTACGGGGGTTACAACACTTTTGATAATAAGTTCGGCCATATTTTCTATAAGGAAAAACTTTCTCAATACAAGCTGCGTTTAGAGTATCGCTTTATTGGAGAGAAAGTTACTGGAGCACCCTCTTGGGCCTTCAAAAACAGTGGTATCAAATATCATTCCCTACATCCTTCCAAGTTGCCTCTTGATCAAGTTTTACTTGTGGCACCTGAAGCCCAAATTTTAGGAGGTGATGGAAAAACGCAGCGTTTTACAGGAAACGTTTGTACTGCCGGAACGCACATTGAAATGAACGATCAACTGATAACGGAACATTGCACGAATTCAAGTTACCCAGCAATTAATGATACTACATGGGTAAAAATGGAATTGGAAGTGCATGGCAGCAAACTAATCACCCATAATATCAATAGTAAGAAGGTCTTGGAATATAGCAACCCTCAGTATGACGAATCGGATGAATTTGCGAAGGAACTCATCAAAAAAGGTTACCCAAAAATTCTAAGCGAAGGCTATATAGCACTTCAGGCAGAAGGGCACCCTATTGAATTCAAAAATATTGAGTTAATGAAACTTGAGGATTAAGGTATAGTTGTTTTTTGTCTTCTTCAGGATGCGGTTTTATCAATCTTTCTTTAAGGCCAGGTTATATGGTTCTGAAAAACTTGTTTCATTCTTAGTCCTAAATTCAAATTATATGGCATTTTGTCAATACTTAACAAAATACTAACTATATGGGTTAATATTACATATAAATAGGATAATGTTGTGATACTAAGTGCTGAACAAGTTTGCTAACTTTGCCTCGAAATTATTGGGTGTTTACCCATTGTTATTAAAGAAAAATGAAGATTAATCCATCGAACAAAAAGGCCTTATTCGCTTTAGCCATAGGAGGTTTTGGTATTGGGCTTACAGAGTTTGTTATTATGGGTGTATTGACCGAAGTATCAGATGCTCTGGGAATAACCATATCGGAGGCAGGACATTTTATAGCGGCCTATGCGTTTGGGGTAGTGGTGGGGGCACCATTGTTGACAAGCCTTGGTTCACGGTTATCACCAAAAAGAATGTTGTTCCTCTTAATGATTTGGTTCACCTTATTCAATTCATTATCCGGTTTGGCCACTAACTATGGTACTTTATTGGTGCTACGATTCTTGTCGGGTATTCCCCACGGTGCATTTTTTGGTATTGGAGCGGTCGTGGCCATGAAATTGGCAAGAGAGGGCAAATCGGCCCAAGGTATCGCCATAATGTTCTCGGGGTTGACAGTGGCCAATGTAATCGGTGTTCCCGTTGGCACGTATATAGGTCAGCAATTTGGATGGAGTACCTCCTTCTTTTTGGTGGGTATTATCGGATTGTTAACGCTTGCATCCCTTCAATTTTGGATGCCTAGAATGGAAGCCTCCAGTGGAGAACCTCAAGTAAAATTAGTTGATGGACTTAAAAACAAACAGTTGTGGGGCATGATAGCCTTAACCACTATTGGTACTGGCGGATTTTTTGCTTGGTACAGCTATATAGCACCCCTTATAACGGATGTGGCGGGGCTTGGGGACCACTATGTAGGGTACGCAATGATGCTAGCCGGCTTGGGGATGGTATTCGGTAATTTCGTTGGAGCAAAAATGGCAGAGATATTTTCTCCTTTAAGAGCGGTGATAATAAGTCTTTCGGTAATGGCCGCTGTGCTGGTCATAAATATGTTCATAGCCACTAATCCCTACCTACTTATGGCCTTTACCTTTTTAATAGGGGCCATCGCGTTTACGGTTTCTACTCCCATTCAAATGGCCATTATCAATACGGCAAAAGGGTCGGAAATGTTGGGGTCTTCCATGAATCAAAGTGCATTTAATATGGGTAATGCGTCCGGTGCCTACTTAGCGGGATTACCCATGGTTTTCGGGTTTGAAGTAGTATATTCAAGCCTAGTTGGAGCTTTACTGGCTGCTTCTGGGGTAGTTTTGGCTGTTGCCATTTATCTTTATAGAAAGCAAAAGGCTGCCAAGTCCAACAAGATGGCTTTAAGCCAACAAAGTTGTTAAAGTTTGGAATGTTTTTAAATTTTATGATTTTAGGCCGTAATTAATTACTATTTTTTACGTTTAAGAAAAAACCCTAAAATCATACCAAAAGTTTGCAACGTTTTAAAATTATCCTAGGCTCTTTTCTATTAGTCCTTTTACTTTTCACTTTTTCTGCAGCCACCATTGATACTCAAATTGAGGAAGTTCCTAAAATTGAATTTCAAAATAAATTGGCCATACAACGAGAGGCCAAAATTTATGCGAAAAGAAAAAGAGTCTTGGAGCTAGCGATAAATGAATATTTTCAGCAGGCTTTAAAATCAGGTCAAATTATTGGTGCGGGAGTAAGTATCGTAAAAGGAGATTCCATTTTGCTGGCCGAGGGTTTTGGTATCAGAAACTTTGAAAACGGAAAGCAAGTAGATGGGGAAACAGTTTTTAGATTGGGCTCTTTGTCTAAGGGCTTTACAGGGGTTTTGGCTGCAAAGCTAGTTGAAGAGGGCGCCTTTGATTTTAAAGATAGAGTAACGGATTATCTTCCAAATTTTGTTTTTGGAGATAGCCTCAATACCCAGAGTATTGAGATAGGGCATATGTTATCCCACACTTCTGGGACACCGTATCACAGTTATACCAATTTGGTTGAAGCCGGTTTGTCCATGGCTAAAATAGCGGAGCGTTTTATAGATGTCAATCCTATCAGTGCGCCGGGTCAACAATACAGTTATCAAAATGCCATGTTCGCATTGACACAGGAAGTAATGTTGCAGGCAACAGGTAAGAATATCAATACATTGTTGATGGAACGTTTTTTTAAACCTCTTGAAATGACTGGTACGGTAATGGACCATGACTCCTTTATGAAAAAAGGTAATATTGCTGTTCCACATCGTAAAAGTGGAAATGGATGGCGGGCTTTACCCCTCAAGAACAATTATTATAATGCCGTTGCCGCTGGGGGAATCGACGCGAGTTCCTCTGATATGGGCAAATGGATGCGTTTTTTATTAGGGCATAATGCCTCAATCATGAACAAAAGTTCACTTGCCAAGGCTTTTGAACCATTTATTGAGCTCAATGAAAACAACAAATATTATCAAAGGTGGGAAGGTCATGTAAAATCAGCGTATGCTTTTGGATGGAGAGTCCACACAATGAAGAATGAAACAACCAATAAAGAGGAAACCATAATACATCACGGCGGAAGTGTTAATAGCTATAGAAATGAAATTGCACTTTTCCCTGATTCAGATTTGGGTATTTGTGTGTTAATGAACAACAATTCCCGATTGGCAAGGACGGTTATACCAGAACTAAGGGACATTGTTAAACATATATACGAATTATCACCAGATGCTTTGGCGAGCCTATAATTACATTATTATCAAAAGAAAACCCTCAATATTTCAATATTGAGGGTTTTATGTTTTATCAAAGTGAATTGATTAGATGTTTTTAGCCAGCCAATCCCCGACTTCACTGGTTTTATAGGATTTACCACCTTCGGCTAAATCTTCGGTCACGATTCCTTCAGCTAGGGATTTATTGACTACCCTTCTTATTTCTTCTGCTTCTTTGGTTAACTCCAAATCTTCAAACAGCATAGCAGCAGATAATACGGTCGCCAAGGGATTGGCGATATCTTTTCCAGCGGCTTGCGGATAAGAACCATGGATAGGTTCGTACAATGAAACTTTGCTACCTACGGAAGAAGACGGCATCAATCCCATTGATCCAGAAATTACGGAAGCTTCATCGGTTAAAATGTCCCCAAAAAGATTGGCGGTAATGATTACATCATATCCCTTGGGCCATTGGATTAAACGCATGGCAGTGGCATCCACAAATTCATAGGAAACGGTTACTTCGGGAAACTCCTTTTCCATGGCCTGTACGGTTTCCCTCCATAAACGGGAAGATTCCAGAACATTGGCCTTATCCACACAACATAATTTTTTGGAACGCTTCATGGCCATTTCAAATCCTTTTCTTGCAAGACGCTCAATTTCGAACCTTTGATAGGTCATCGTATCAAAAGCGGTATTGTTATCATCTTTTCTTCCCCTTTCCCCAAAATAGACTCCACCGGTCAACTCTCGCAAAATGATTAAATCCGTGCCCTCAATACGGTCTCTTTTCAAAGGGGATTTATCTATCAATGAGGGAAAAGTAAATGTTGGCCTTACATTGGCGAACAATCCCAATTTTTGTCTCATTTTCAAAAGTCCTTGTTCCGGGCGGACCTTAGCCGTAGGATCGTTGTCAAACCTAGGATGACCTATAGCGCCAAAAAGAACGGCATCTGAACTGGCGCAGATGTCATGGGTTTCATCCGGATAGGGTTCACCAACAGCATCTATGGCTGCCGCGCCGGTCAAAGCGGGTTTCCAGGTAATCTCATGATTATATTTACTTGCTATGGCATTACACACTTTTACTGCTTGATCTACAACTTCTGGGCCTATTCCATCTCCGGCCAATAGTGCTATGTTTAGTTTCATTATGGTTGTTTCTATGATATTGTTTAAATTAT
>JAUIGC010000104.1 GCA_030429835.1 Bacteroidia bacterium | reverse complement strand
AATTCCGTTACAAACGACCCTACTTACGGAATGGCATTAACCATAAAGTTTTAATTATGCGAATAGCACTTTTCGGCTACGGAAAAATGGGAAAAATGATTGAGCGGCTAGCCGTTGAAAGAGGACATGAAATTACCGCAAAAATTGATTTGGGCAGTGATAAAATCGACTTTTCCAATATAGATGTGGCCATTGATTTTAGCACACCCGATGCGGCGTTCGCCAACATATCAAAATGCTTGGAGAACAATACACCCGTAATTTCCGGAACCACTGGCTGGCTCCATAAAATGGATGATGCCCTAAAATTATGTGAAGAAAGGAAAGGCGCGTTTATTTACGCTTCCAATTTTAGTCTGGGGGTAAACGTTTTTTTTGAACTGAATGCCTATTTGGCTAAAATGATGAATAACCTTTCACAATACAATGTATCCATGGAAGAAATCCATCATACGCAAAAGTTGGATGCCCCAAGCGGTACGGCCATCACTTTGGCGGAAGGAATCATTGCCAATACACATTACAAAAATTGGAAATTGAACGAAAGTAGAGACGAAGAGATACCCATTTTCTCTAAAAGAATTGGGGATACACCAGGTACCCACACTATTAATTACAATAGTCAGGTGGATAGCATAGAAATCAAACATACCGCCCATAACCGTGAAGGTTTTGCCTTGGGAGCGGTCATTGCTGCGGAATGGATTCTTGGAAAAACGGGGTTTTTTAACATGAAAGATGTGTTAAACCTGGGTTAAAATACGTAACAATAGAACATTTAACAGACATATACCATCAAAATTACGTTCCTCAGGGGAACTTGATGTAATATAAAAACATAGAGGCATGAATGGTACGCAGTGGATTATTTTCATACTAGCAATTCAGGTAATTCATTTTCTTGGAACTTGGAAATTATATTTAAAAGCAGGTCATAAAGCATGGGAGGCTATAGTTCCTATTTATAATGCCGTTGTATTAATGAAGATAATCAATAGGCCCAAATGGTGGGTCGTTTTGTTGTTTATCCCTATCATCAACCTGTTGATGTTTCCTGTAATATGGGTAGAAACTATAAGGAGTTTTGGAAGAAATAGTCTATTGGAATCATGGTTGGTAGTTTTAACGCTAGGTTTTTATATTTTCTACGTAAACTATGCTCTGGAAGTAAAACATATTGAGAACAGAAGCCTTCATCCTGGAACAGCCTTGGGAGAATGGGTGAGTTCCATAGTATTTGCGGTAGTAGCAGCAACCTTGGTACATACCTATTTTATACAACCTTACGTAATTCCTACGGGCTCTTTGGAAAGAACACTTAGGGTGGGTGACTTTCTATTTGTGAGCAAATTCCATTATGGGGCTAGAACCCCTATGACCACAGTAGCAGCTCCCATGGTACATGATACGTTGCCCATCGTCGGAACAAAGTCCTATTTAAACAAACCACAGCTACCTTACTTCCGACTCCCAGGATTCACAAAAGTAAAACGGAACGATATTGTAGTTTTCAGTTGGCCAGCAGATACCGTAAGACAGTTCTTTAGGGCAGAAGCAGGGGTCAAAAAACCCATAGATAAGAAATCCAATTATGTGAAGCGTTGTGTAGGAATTCCTGGAGATTCCTTGGAAGTGCGTGATGGCTATGTATTTATAAACGGTGAACAATTGGAATTACCGGGTAGTGCCAAACCACAATATGATTACATCATTTATTCACAAAAAGGTGTCTCCTCCAGATTGCTTGATCAATTGGGGATTACGGATTTTACCAGAAAATACATTTCTGGTCCGGTGAACCAACAACAAGGTCAAGGCATAAACCCATATTTAAAGGGATTCAATCAACTTGCTGATGGACAGTTGGAGCTCTATACGGGTAGTTTAGGAATTCCTGCTGATGTAATAAAAAAGTATAGACTCTCCCTTAAGGAGGTTACCGATCGGGAACGATTGGTTCCTTTAACAGATGAGATGGTAGAAACCTTGCGAAAGGACTCCGGAATTGATTCGGTCGTCCGCCAAGTTGTTCCCAAGGGAAAAAGAGGTATCAACCTTTTCCCCCAAAGTCCGGATTATCCTTGGAACTATAGCCAAATGGGACCTATTTATATACCCAAGGAAGGCACTACAGTTTCTTTAAATCTTAAAACATTGCCATTGTACAAGAAAATTATTAGGGAGTATGAAGGCAATACAATTGAAGTTTCAGGCAATCAAATTTTAATCAATGGGGAGGTAGCAAATTCCTATACCTTCCTACAAGACTATTATTGGATGATGGGTGATAACAGGGACCACTCCGAAGATAGCAGGGCCTGGGGATATGTACCCGAAAACCATATTGTAGGAACCCCAATTTTCATTTGGATGAGTTTTGATAATTTTACGGAACCCATCTCCAATTGGCGTCCAAGATGGAATAGAATTTTCACTACGGTCAACGGTGATGGGGAACCACAATCCTACTTTAAATATTTTCTTATCCTGTTGGTGGCCTATTTTGTAGGAAACTGGTTTTGGAAACGAAAAAAGGCCAAAAATTCCTAGGTAAAATGACGATACTTCATCCTGCTTATTTTCCAAACATTGCTTTTTTCCGTGTTTTTACAAAAGCTAAGGATGTCGTTTTTGAACTGCATGATAATTATCAAAAACAAACCTATAGGAACAGGTCCCATACCTGCACGGATAGAGGTAAACATATACTAAGTATACCCATAATCCATACAAAAGGTGAAAATGGCAGGCAGAGTTACAGAGAAGTTAAAATAGACAACTCCTGTCCTTGGCAACGACAACATTGGAGAACCTTGGAAACGGCTTATAGGACTTCACCTTTCTTTGAATTTTATGAGGATGAAATACGGCCACTTTATGAAACGCAATTTGATTATCTCATGGAATTCAACTTGGTAACCATTGAGGTTATTTGCGATTGTCTTCAATTGGATCTGGTAAAGGAATTCACTGAAGTGTATCAATTTGACTATACAAACGACTATCGTTTTTTGGTCAATGCAAAAACGGAGCCGCCAGTGAAGTTTCCGGAATATGTTCAGGTTTTTGGAGACCGACATGGATTTGTCCCCAACCTGAGCATTTTGGATGCACTTTTTAACCTAGGACCCAATACCCTAGGGTATCTAAATAATATTGATATCTTGGGCAAGCATGCTTAGGTTTATTCTACATTATGGGATACATTTTCTCGTCCCTATTCTAATTGCCTTCATTTTTTTCAAGGAAGATCGACTTAAAGTAGGTTTAATACTATTGGCCGGAATACTCTTGGACGTAGATCATCTGCTAGCCAGTCCTATTTTTGATGCAGACCGATGCAGTATCGGTTTTCATCCTTTACATACGTATTGGGCAATCGCCGTTTACTTTTTGATGCTTTTTTGGAAAACTACCCGAATATGGGCAATTGCCTTTTTAATTCACATCATTGCCGATCTCACGGACTGTTTATTTATCCGATTCAATTTTTAACGTGGCCATGATAGGTTCGTGATCGGAAAGATGTACGTCATAATTTGTGTGGCTTAGAATATGAATACCAGGGTCGGTAAGGATAAAATCTATGCGAAGGGGGAATTTCCAAAAATTAATGGTTCTACCGTAGCCACTACCTTTCTTCTCAAAGGTATCCTCCATATCCTGTTTCAACTCATGGTATGCGTAGGAATGTTGGGTTGTGTTCATATCGGCACAAACAATTTTTTTAAAATCCACCTTTTTCATATGCTCCCTTATCAAATCTGCCTGTTCTTGTTGCTTGGCAAAGGAATTTCGCAACCGACCCAATAAGCGATCAGATCTTTCCCGCTTTAAGCTCCTTGGGCGCACTTTTAAGGATTCCAGATGGAGATTATATATTCTAATAGTGTCTTCCTTATATTTGATATCAACATAGATAGCATTATTCCAAGTATCGGGAAAATCCAATGAGCCTTCACCAATAATAGGATATTTAGAGAAAATTCCTTGTATCGACCTTCGCGTTGTATATGGCGTTTGACTGAAATATGGGTATTGTCTTAACTTTTTATACCAAACTCTACTAAACTCTTGAATACAGATAATATCAGGATTCTCTCGCTTAATAAAATCCACAATCTCTTCACCTAAGTTTGGCTCATTTATAGAGTTTAACTCATTAAAACCTTGAACATTAAATGACATAATTTTTAAATTGTCTTTAGATTTAGTAGCTTCAGACTCATTAAAGAATAAGAAGGAACCCAAACTAAAATACCCAATTACCAATACTGAAAAGGAAAGCCAAACTTTTTTCTTGGACACTATCGACCAGTATAGTACAAAGAATATATTCAGAAATACCAAAAGGGGCACGGTTAGGCTTAAAAAGGCAAAGCTGGCCGACTTGGTATACGGAACAATGCAAGCCAATAGCAATAAGGCCGAAAAAACAATATTTAACCCATACACGGTTCTACCCCAAAGCGACATCCCAGATATTGTGTTTATTCCTTACCAGCCTTAAATAAAAAGTCCTTTTCTGCTTTGGACAAACTCTCATATCCAGATTTGCTTATTTTGTCCAGTATCGCATCTATTTTTTTTTGTTTGCTTTGGGCATCATAGTTAACGGTGTTTTTAGAGGTATTTTGGCTTTTGTTCTTGTATACGGTTTTAAGAGGCGCCTTTTTTTCCTTGCGTTTGAACAAATTGACTATACTATCAAAAAAATTGGAAAACCCGGATCCTATATCATTTCCTTTGAACAATTGACTCGCATAGAGATAACCCAACAAGGCTCCCCCCAAATGAGCCAAGTGCCCTCCGGCATTTCCACTGGTAGGCAATTGAACCAAATCCATCAACACCACAAAAACCCCAATGTACCAAAGCTTTATGTTGAAAAAAATAACCCTGACCTCTTGGTTGGGTATATAGGTGCAAATAAAGATAAGGATGGCACTTGCCCCAGCCGAAGCTCCTATCAAGGCCGCATTTACATTAAAAAAAGCCGGAAAAATATTATATCCAACCATAAAAAATAGGCCTCCCAAGATAACTCCCAAAAAGTATACGTTTAAAAAACGCCTGCCATCAAAAAGGTTTAAAAAAATTCTGCCCACAAAAAAAATAAGGAGCATATTCCAGAACACATGTCCCAAACCACCATGAAAAAAAGAGTAGGTAATAATGGACCAAGGTTGCATTAAAAAATCAAAAAAATCATTGGGCAGTTCAAACCATTGTACAATGCTATTTTTTGAAATACCTAAGAGAAATGGAATAAGTGCGTTTAGGATGTATACAGCAACATTGATGGCAATCAATTTCTCCGCCACGCTCAGTCTTGCATATTGGTATTTTAAATTGGTTCCTGCCATTATCTATCCCAGCGATTATTGTTAAACTGATTTTTCTTCCAATACCACATCATTAAAAATCCAACCAAAGCACCACCTACGTGGGCAAAATGTGCAATTCCCTGTCCAAAAATACCGTACCCCGTAATACCGGAGAATAGGTCGAGGGCAATCAATACCGGAATAAAATATTTTGCCTTTATGGGCACAGGCAAAAATATGAGGAACAACTCACTATTGGGGTAGGACATTCCAAAGGCTACCAAGACGCCATAAATGGCACCTGAGGCTCCTACAGCAGGTGTATGATAAGCACTTAGGAAATTATCAATAGTCGATTTACCGGCAATATTATACCACTCTGTGTTATACTGTCCCTTTGAAACAATATCCATCACGGTACTCTCTGAAATACCAGAGTTTACAAGGGCATTCATTCCCTCTTGAAAATAAAAGTAATTGACACCGGTGTGCAAGAGTGCAGCACCGAGCCCCGCAGAAAAGTAAAAAAACAAGAATTTATTTCGTCCCCACATTCGTTCAAGTGGTGTTCCAAAAGCATATAAGGCATACATGTTAAAGGCAATGTGCATAAACCCTCCATGCATGAACATATGGGTCACAATCTGCCAAATTCCAAAATTTTCATTCTTTGGAAACCATAGGGAAAACCATTGGTACATTTGTTCCCCATAAATATTGGTAGCAACAAAAAATAAAATATTGATGATCAATAAGTGTTTTATCGCCTCTGTTATTCTGCTCATTTATATAAATTTTCTATCAATATCATTTTCTGTAAGCGTGATGTAGGTACGTTTGTTAAAAGGGCTAAGGGCACTTTCCTTACAGGCGAAGAGATCATTGACCAATCCCAATTGGGAACGTTCGTCCAATATCTCACCGGTTTTGACGGACAAGGTTTTGGACAGCGTTTTGGCCAACATATCTACTTGGGAAAAACTGTCCTCCAAAGCTTCCATCTGAAAGTCCGATATAAGCTGTTCCATTACCATTTGAACCTCACTTTCGGTAACCACGACCGGTACACCTTTTATCGCCACGGTTTCATGGGTAATATCCCCAAAAACAAAACCAACCGCACAAAGACTTTCCTTTATTTCCCGCAAAATAGAAATCTCGCCATGTGTAAAATTCAAGGTCAATGGAAATAATAATTGCTGGCTCACAGCCTCCTTGATTGTTATATTTTTTAAAAAACCTTCATAGAGCACCCGTTGGTGCGCCCTGCTCTGGTTAATGATCAACATACCGGATTTTATGGTGGAAACAATATATTTTTTTCGCAACTGAAACGTGGTGGTCACCGTATCCTGGGTTTCAGTACCATCAAAAATGGAGCTATTGAAACCCTCGGATTCCATTTCCAGAATACTTGATTCCCTATTAGGCACTTTCCGTTCGAGGCCTTGATACATATTTTCCCAACCCTGTGCACTAGGTTGTTTTGAATATCCCACTACTTTTGCAGTTCCTGATTTTTTAAATGGGTTAAAATCCGCATTAACGGTAACACCAGGTATGGAAACGGCCTTATCCTTAAAATTATATGGGGTTTCTAAATTCTGATCTTTTTCGAAATCCAAAGAAGGCACCACGTTGAACTGTCCTAAGCTATGCTTAATAGTCGACTTTAAGTATGCATACAGCGTATGTTCATCATCAAACTTAACTTCAGTTTTTGTTGGATGGATATTGATATCGATGGTTGCAGGATTTACCTCCAAACAAATAAAATAACCTGGGTGCGTACCAGGTTTAATCAATCCTTCGAAGGCGCCCAGTACAGCATGATGCAGATAGGGACTCTTAATAAATCGATTATTGGCAAAAAAGAATTGCTCACCCCTACTCTTTTTAGCGAATTCAGGTTTTTGAATGTATCCCGAAATCCTGACCACATTGGTCTCCTCGTTAATGGGAACCAGCTTTTCGTTGGTCTTTCTTCCAAAAATTTGAACTATCCTTTTTTTGAAATCATTACCGGGAAGGTTGAAAACATCGCTTCCATTGTTATAAAAGCTGAATGAAATTTGAGGATGTGCCAGAGCAACCCTGTGAAATTCATCGGTAATATGCCTAAACTCCACTTGGTCCGATTTTAAAAAGTTTCTTCTGGCCGGAATATTAAAAAAAAGGTTCTTTACCATCATCGAAGTTCCCTTGGGAACCACGGCAACTTCCTGACTTATTATTTTACTTCCCTCTATTTTTATATGGGTGCCCACTTCATCCTCCTCAGTACGCGTCATCATTTCCACATGGGCTATGGCCGCTATGGATGCCAGCGCTTCTCCCCTAAAACCCTTGGTATGCAAATTGAAAAGATCTTCTGCCTTTTGGATTTTTGAGGTAGCATGACGCTCGAAGCTCAAGCGAGCATCCGTATCGCTCATACCAATACCATTATCAACAACCTGAATCAATGTTTTTCCACCATCCTTAACGATCAATTTTATATCAGTGGATTGGGCATCAATAGCATTTTCCAGCAATTCCTTAACCACCGAGGCCGGCCGCTGAACTACTTCTCCCGCTGCTATCTGGTTGGCAACGTGATCGGGTAAGAGTCTAATAATATCTGCCATTATTAGGAAAAAAATATGGAGAGATCGAAATCTATTATATAAAGGAAAATCAAAACGAGAATGGCAAAAATAATGACAAATCGAATTTTTACGTTCCTATCACCCTCCCTTCGGGTGTCCTCCAAGGCATTGCTTATTTTGTTTTTTAAACCCCTTTGGTTGTTAATAGTGCTTCGGAACTGATCAAATTTAGGTTCAATCTTATAAGGACTTCCCTTCCCCTTATCATCATAGAATCTAGGATTGTACTCGAATCTTCTATTTTTTCGTAAACGCGTTATTTTACTTAGCATTCCCATGGGCTCAAAGTTACTTAAAATAGAAAAAAAGCCCGTATAAGGAGAGCCAAAATTTGTTAACAGAAAAATTACTGGTAATCGTGGTGACTTGTTTACAAGTTACTGTCTGGAAAGAAAATTTTATGAATAGGATTCTAAAATGAAAGTCAGGAACCCAATGTAGCCATCTTAATCGCCGCAATGGCAGCCTCCGCCCCCTTGTTCCCATGCTTTCCTCCGCTACGGTCGATAGCCTGTTGCATCGTATTATCCGTTAGTACACAGAAAATGACAGGAACATCAAGCTGCACATTTAGGTCCTTGATTCCTTGGGCCGTGGCACTGCATACAAAATCAAAATGCTTGGTTTCGCCTTGGATGACACTTCCTATGGCAATAACCGCATCCAATTTTTCTTGCTGTATCAGTTTTTTACATCCAAAGGTAAGTTCAAAACTACCCGGTACATTCCATCGAATTATATTGGAGTCCAAAGCTCCACAATCCAGTAGGGCATCTATAGCTCCTTCATACAGTCCTTCTGTAATGTTGGCGTTCCATTCGGATACCACAATCCCAAATCGAAGCTCTCTCGCATTTGGAATTGATTCTTTATCGTAGTGGGATAAATTCTTATTCTCGGTGGCCATTATGCCCCAGTTTTCGCAATGCCAATAAAAGCATCTATGGATTTAGCGGCATCAGAGCCTGAAAACTCATCCTTGATTCTTTGGAAGTATTCCAAGGCCTTTGAATTATTGCCCATTTCCAAGGCCGTAACTCCTGCTTTGTACAAGAATTTAGGCGTTGTGTAATCGTTTGTACTATGTTTGAAGGCAGCTTCATAATATCCTAATGCGTCCGATGGTTGGTCCAATTGCATGAAAGCATCCCCTAGTCCGCCTTTAGCCAAGGCACCCAAAATTTCATCATCAGATTTAAAATCCTCCAAGTAATCAATCGCCTCTTGGTATTTGTTCATGTTCAAATAGGACATCCCAGCTGAATAATTGGCCAAATTTGCAGCCTTGGTACCACTGTATTCCTCGATGATGTCCAAGAAACCATATTTACCCTCTGCACCTTCCAAAGCAAGCGTGAACAAGGAATCCTTGGCAGTGGTGCTGTTCAATGCTTGGTCAAAATACTGCTGTGGGTAGTACATTTCATTCGCCGCATTGGCCTCTTTTGGATTCAATACAAATTGATTGTAAGCCAAGTAACCTAACACGGCCACCGCGATCACCCCAATGGTACCTAATATATAGTTTTGATTTTTTGAAACCCATTCCTCGGTCCTGGAAGCTCCCTCATCCAACGAACTAAAAACCTCCGCAGTTGTACTTTCCTGCTCTTCAATCTCCTGAGCCTCAACCTGTGTTTTGGGTTTAAATCCTCTTTTCTTGTATGTTGCCATCTCTAATTTTATTGGTCGCGCAAAAATAAAGTTTTTATTGAAATCCAATAGTGTATTTATTCGTTATTTTTGGAAGTCCAAGCAGCAGATGCACTTTGCCCAACAAAAAATCGAATCTTTTAATGTATTTAAAGACTCTTTCCCTTCTTAATTACAAAAATTTTGAATCCAAGAATTTAGATTTCGATTCAAAAATCAACTGTTTTGTTGGGGATAACGGAGTGGGGAAGACCAATATACTGGATTCAATCTATCATCTATCTTTTGGCAAAAGTTATTTTAATCCGGTATCGTCCCAAAACATCAAGCATGATGCCGATTTCTTCGTTATAGAGGGACACTTCCAAAAGAAAGAAAAAGAAGAGAAAATAGTCTGTAGTCTAAAAAAGGGAAATAAAAAGGTCATCAAGAGAAATGGAAAACCTTATGAAAGGTTTGCCGATCATATAGGGGTTTTACCTTTGGTAATAATCTCTCCGGCGGACAGGGACCTTATCCTAGAGGGAAGCGATGTACGCAGAAAATTTATGGACGGTGTTATCTCCCAATCGGACAAGGATTATTTGCAATATTTGATAAACTACAACAAAGTACTGTCCCAAAGAAATGCGTTATTAAAGTATTTTGCTGCCAATCACACCTTTGACAAGGCCACGCTATCCGTCTACAATGAACAGTTGCGAAGCTACGGCACAGAAATATTCAAAAAAAGGGTGAAGTTTCTGGAGGATTTTATCCCAATTTTCAAAGAACAATATAAGGCTATCACTAACAATACCGAGGATGTAGATCTTACGTATGACAGTAAATTGCTCTCAGAGGACTTTGGTGCCTTACTTGAAAATAATCTAGATAAGGATAGGGCCCTGCAATATACAAGTG
>JAUIGC010000103.1 GCA_030429835.1 Bacteroidia bacterium | reverse complement strand
AAGTCCCTATATGGAACCGATGCCTCCGTATACAGAAAAATTCCCTTGGCGGTAGCCTTTCCTGAGACCAAGGATGATATTAAAAAACTTATTGCCTTTGCCAATGAGCATAAAATTGGTCTTATTCCAAGAACTGCAGGTACATCACTTGCAGGGCAATGTGTTGGTGATGGTATTGTTGTAGATGTGTCACGGCACTTTACGGAGATTATCCATCTGGATAAGGAAAAGAAACAAGTAACGGTACAACCCGGTGTAATCCGAGATGAACTAAATCTCTATTTGAAACCATTTGGTCTTTTCTTCGGTCCAAATACCTCCACGTCTAATCGTTGTATGATTGGGGGAATGGTGGGCAACAATTCCTCTGGAACCACTTCCATTCAATATGGGGTGACAAGAGATAAAGTGGTATCCTTAAAAACAATACTTTCGGATGGTAGCGAAGCTGAGTTTAGGACTCGGACAACCTCTGAAATTGAAGAAATTGAAGCCTCAGATTCACTTGAAGCTTTAATTTATAAGAATATAACTAAAGAACTAGTAAATAGAGATATAAAAAATGAAATAATTAAGGAATTTCCCAAACCGTCCATCCATAGAAGAAACACAGGATACGCAGTTGACGAACTTTTGAAATCTGAAATATATGGAGGTAACAAACCAACTTTAAACCTTGGGGAGTTACTTTGTGGTAGCGAAGGAACTTTGGCCTTTACCACGGAAATCACCTTGCAACTGGACGACCTTCCGCCCAAACTTTCCGCCATGGTGGTCACGCATTACCATACTTTGGAAGATTGCCTTAGGGATGTAGTTCCCGTGATGCAGCATTCATTACAGCTCTGTGAGATGATGGACAAGGTTATTCTCGATTGCACCAAAAACAACAGGGCTCAAATGGCCAATCGCTTTTTCGTAGAAGGTGATCCGGCCGCTTTGTTAATGCTTCAGGTAAGCGCTGATGATGAACAGGCCTTGGATAGAGAGGTCAAAAAACTTAGGGCTACTATTGAAGAATCCGGCCTAAGTTATGCAAATCCCGTATTAATAGGCGAGAACATTAATAAGGCCATAGAACTAAGAAAAGCAGGTCTTGGCCTACTCGGTAATATTGTTGGGGACATGAAAGCGGTGGCATGTATTGAGGATACCGCTGTGGCGGTGGAAGACCTAAAGGATTTTATTGGCGAGTTTACACAAATCATGAAGGGTTACGGTCAGAGTGCCGTGTATTACGCCCATGCAGGAGCAGGTGAACTTCATTTAAGACCGATTCTAAACCTTAAAAAATCGCCTGATGTGACCCTTTTTAGGACAATCACGACCGATGTTGCCAAACTCACAAAAAAATATAAGGGCTCTTTTAGCGGGGAGCACGGTGACGGTATCGTGCGTGCAGAATTTTTACCCTTGATGATTGGCGAAAAGAATTACGAACTGCTAAAACGTATCAAATCCTATTTTGACCCACATAATATTTTCAATCCTGGAAAAATAGTGGATGCCTATCCTATGGACGAATCCTTTCGGTATGAAATCAATAGAAAGGAACCAGAAATAAATACCTTGATGGATTTTTCGGATAGTGAAGGGATTTTAAAAGCTGCCGAAAAATGCAATGGAAGTGGGGACTGTAGAAAAACGCATCTTATGAACGGGGCGATGTGCCCTAGTTACCATGTTACAAAGAACGAAAAGGATACCACTAGGGGAAGGGCCAATGCCCTTAGGGAGTTCCTAACGAACCCAGATAAGCCCAATGCCTTTGATAGGAAGGAATTGAAGGAGGTTTTCGACCTTTGTTTAAGTTGTAAGGCCTGTGCGAGCGAATGCCCTAGCAATGTGGATGTCGCAACCTTAAAAGCTGAGTTTTTATATCAATATCAAGAATCTAATGGATATCCTTTACGGGGAAAATTGTTCGCTTACAATACGAGTTTAAATAAAATGGGTAGCAAGGTTCCCGGACTGACCAATGCAATCTATGCTTCAAAAATATTGGGTGGATTATTAAAAAAAACATCTGGGGTTGCCCAAGAAAGACAATTACCTAAAGTTTATAGTTTTGATTTTGATAAATACCTTCAAAGCACTAATAAACAAAAAGATACAACTAAAAATAAAGTTATTCTGTACATCGATGAATTCACGAGGTATTTGGATATAGAGGTAGGCAAGGATGCTATTGATTTATTGGTAGGACTAGGATATGAAGTGGAACTCTTTTACGCTGAAAGTGGACGGACCTTCCTTTCCAAGGGCTTTTTAAACCAAGCTAAAAAGTTGGTGGAGAAGAATTCGCCAAAGTTGTATGACTTTGCATCCAAAGGGCGGCCGATTCTTGGCCTGGAACCTTCCGCAATTTTGTCTTTTAGGGATGAGTACAAACGTTTGTCCAATAATCCGAAAGTTTCAGAAGCCATAGCCAACAACAGTTTTCTAATAGAGGAGTTCTTGGCCAAGGAAATACAAGAGGGCAACTTAACCCCCTCATTATTTACCGAGGAATCCGCCGATATAAAAATTCACAACCATTGCCATCAAAAAGCCTTGAGCAATCAAAAAGTTACTTTTGACATCCTCAATCTGCCCAGAAATTATAAGGTTACTATTATTCCATCGGGTTGTTGTGGTATGGCAGGTTCTTTTGGCTATGAAAAGGAACACTATCAGACTAGTATGAAAGTAGGCGGTTTAAAGTTATTCCCCGCGGTCTTAAACTCCAATCCGAATACTATTATTGCTGCGAACGGTACAAGCTGTAGGCATCAAATATTCGATGGAACCAAAAGAGTCGCCCATCACCCAATAAGCATATTGGCCAAAGCCTTAAAATAGTCAGGACTTTGGTGGATGTATATTATTTTTAGCTTCCTTTAGCTCAATGGAAGCTATAAGTTGGTCAATGTTCATCTCCTTCAAAGCTTCGTCCATAAAGAATGGGGAGAGTTTATCGTTTTTATAATGATACATTTTCCATCGCTTAAGCGAATATTCCAATGCCGTAAGGTTTTCTACCCAATCCCCGGAATTAAGGTAGGTTACCGTGCCACCGCGGTTTTCAACAAACGCTTTTTTGGGTTTGTGTATATGTCCACATATCACACAATCAAAGCGATTCTGTATGGCCACATCAATAACGGTTTCCTCGAAATTGGAAATATACTTTTCGGATTTTTTTTCATCCTTTTTAATTTTACCGGCCAAAGAATATTTTTCCCTTCCAAGGCTCTTCAAAAACCAGTTGTTCATTTTGTTGATTGTGACCAATAGCCCGAATCCAAAACTTCCAAGTTGGGCAATCCACCTACCATTTATCCAGGGAATGTCAAAAACATCACCATGAAAGAACCACATTTTTTTACCGTTCAGGTTCAAAACTAGCTTTCTGGAAAATTTAATATTCCCTAGGGAAATATTGGCGAACGTTTTTGGAGCTTCGTCGTGATTTCCCATAATATAGTGTACTTCCGTACCCTTGGAAGCCATGGAAACAATTTTCTTGATGACGTTTAAATGGGATGTTGGGAAGTAGCTTTTTTTAAATTGCCAGATGTCCACAATGTCCCCATTTAACACAAGCACCTTGGGTTGTATGCTGCAGAGGTAGGCCAAGAGTTCATCGGCATAGGAATCATAGGTCCCCAAATGAACATCGGAAATAACCGCTATTTCCAGTTTTCTTTTTTTCATCCCAGAAATTTCTACAAAATTAAACCTATTGGTATCGGGAAAGGCTAACTGTCATATCATCAATTGATAAGCATAAGGTTAAATTATCATTATGTCCAAAAATCAAGGTTAATTTAAGTTTAAGTAGAGGGGATATTTTTCTTTAAAGCTTTTAAAAATTACATTTGTAGCTATCAATTTTCAATTTCGGTCATGGCAGGTAATTCCTTTGGAAACTTATTTAGGGTAACAACATTTGGTGAATCGCATGGAAGGGCCATTGGGGGTGTTTTGGATGGTTGTCCGGCAGGAATATCCTTAGACACAGACTTAATCCAGAAGGACCTCGATAGAAGAAAACCTGGGCAGTCTGCCATTGTAACACAAAGAAAGGAACCGGATACGGTAGAGATTTACTCTGGCATCTTTGAAGGAAAAACCACGGGAACTCCTATAGGGTTTGCCATACATAACACGAATCAAAAATCCAAGGACTACGGGCATATCAAGGATTCTTATAGACCTTCGCATGCAGATTATGTATATGACCAAAAATATGGATTTAGGGATTACCGTGGAGGCGGCCGAAGTTCTGCGCGTGAAACGGCCAGTAGGGTTGTGGCTGGAGCCATTGCCAAACAATTTTTGAAGGGAATTGAAATACATGCTTTTGTATCGCAAGTTGGGAACCTAAAACTGGAAAAGAGCTATTTGGAGTTGGATCTTAATGCTGCCGAAGATAATATCGTTAGATGTCCAGATCAAGAAATGGCATCGAAAATGGAAGATTACATCAAGGCGATAAAGAAAGATGGGGATACTATCGGTGGTGTAATCACATGTGTTGCCAAAAATGTTCCCGTAGGCCTTGGGGAACCTGTATTTGATAAGCTGCATGCGGAGCTTGGTAAGGCTATGCTGTCCATTAATGCGGTAAAAGGGTTTGAATATGGTAGTGGTTTTGAAGGTGTGGCCATGAAGGGTAGCGAGCACAACGACCCTTTTAATGCAGATGGCTCTACCAAGACCAACCACAGTGGCGGCGTTCAAGGAGGTATTAGTAACGGTATGGACATTTACTTCAATGTGGCCTTTAAACCGGTGGCCACGGTAATTCAAGGCTATGAGACTATAGATAAGGAGGGCAATAAAGTGGTAACCCAAGGAAAAGGCAGGCACGACCCATGTGTGGTTCCCAGAGCTGTACCCATTGTGGAGGCCATGACAGCCTTGGTACTGGCCGATTATACCTTACTTGCCAGGACAAATAAAATTTAGTCCTACGGTATAGCGTGTCTGCATTCTATTTGGTATCTTGAGCCAAAAGAATAGCAAATGCGTAAATTGGAATTGCACTGGCAAATACTTATAGGAATGCTTCTGGGCATTCTTTTTGGTTTTTTGATGACCCAAGTAGATTGGGGAAAGGATTTCGTTGGAGATTGGATACAACCGTTCGGGACCATCTTTGTAAAACTCTTAAAATTAATTGCCATACCCCTTATTTTGGCCTCTTTAATTAAGGGGATTTCAGATTTAAAGGATATTTCCAAATTCCGGAATATTGGTCTCCGTACCATAATTATTTACATAGCAACCACTATTGTTGCGATTACCATCGGATTGGTTTTGGTCAATCTTTTGAAACCGGGAGAAGGCATTTCGGAAGAAACCATTGCTAAATTAACTGAAACTTACGCAAACGACAGTGGTGTTACCTCCAAAATGGAGGAAGCTTCAAGGCAACAGGGTGCTGGGCCCCTTCAGTTTTTAGAGGACATGGTTCCTGATAATGCCCTATCTGCCATGACCAACAATAGCCTTATGCTTCAGGTTATTTTCTTCGCCATCTTTTTGGGCATTTCTATGTTGCTGGTAGGAGAGAAGTCGGCCAAACCACTAAAAAAGTTTTTTGATTCCCTAAATGATGTTGTCCTGAAAATGGTGGATTTAATCATGCTGTCCGCCCCATATGCCGTTTTTGCCCTATTGGCTGGTGTTGTGGTATCCTCCAGTGACCCGGAATTATTATTGGCCTTGTTAAAATATGCAGGGGTGGTAGTTCTTGGCTTAGTTTTGATGATTGTCTTTTATTCCGTTGTGGTATCGACCTTCACACGATATAATCCACTCACTTTTTTAAGCAAGATGAGTCCTGCGCAATTATTGGCATTTTCTACAAGTTCCAGTGCGGCAACCTTGCCCGTAACCATGGAAAGGGTAGAGGAGCATATTGGTGTGGATAAGGAAGTATCCAGTTTTGTGTTGCCCGTAGGGGCTACCATTAATATGGATGGTACTAGTCTTTATCAAGGCGTGGCCGCTGTTTTTATTGCTCAGGCCTTGGCATTTGATCTTACCCTGGCCAATCAGTTAACCATTGTTCTCACCGCCCTGTTGGCATCCATTGGGTCTGCCGCAGTGCCGGGAGCTGGCATGGTTATGCTCGTTATTGTATTGGAATCCATAGGTTTTCCCCAGGATAAATTGGCCATTGGTTTGGCTTTGATTTTTGCAGTGGATAGACCTTTGGACATGTGCAGAACCGTGGTAAATGTGACCGGTGACGCCACCGTTGCTATGATGGTAGCCAAATCAGTAGGTAAACTTGGTAAGCCCAAGGTAAAGAATTGGGATGATCATTATGATGAAGTAAAATAACGAACGACTATGAATATTTGTTTTTTAATGTATCCTTGGAATGAGATCGACCCCGAAAACGATACGAGCTTGGCGTTTATACACGAATGTGCCAGACGCAATCATGGTGTTGCTATATGTACTCCTGCCAATTTGACCATTAGAAATAGTGTGACCAATGCTTTTTGTACGGTTATCAATAGGATGGAAAAGATTCCAAACAGTCAAAAATCCTTTTATAAACAAGCGACCACAAGAGAGGAAATGCTGCCTTTGGCCGGGTTCGATGTCATTTTTATGCGTGCCAATCCGCCATTAGATCCCATTATGCTCAATTTTCTGGATTCGGTAAAGGATGATGTGTTTATCATGAACTCACTCCAAGGTTTACGGGAAGCCAACAATAAACTCTACACAGCAGCCTTTGGGGACTCCCATAGCAATATTATTCCGGTGACCCATGTGTCCAAAAACAAGAATTATCTGCTTAAACAAATCAAGGAATCAAAATCTGAAAAAATGATTTTGAAGCCATTGAACGGTTTCGGGGGTTCCGGGGTGATTTTAATTGAAAAATCAGCCATGAGTAGTGTTAAGTCCTTACTGGATTTTTATGTTACCAATGCCGATGGAACCTCAAATTACGTAATACTTCAGGAGTACATTGAAGGTGCGGAAGAGGGTGATGTACGCATCCTCTTGTTGAACGGAGAAGTAATAGGGGCCATGAAGCGCGTTCCAGGTAACGATGATCATCGTTCCAACGTCTCTGCGGGAGGGTCGGTTGCCAAACATACGCTCACCAAGCAAGAAAAGGCACTTTGCAAACAAATAGGGCCTAAACTGGTTAAGGATGGTCTATTTTTCGTAGGTATTGATGTTATTGGAGGAAAATTGGTAGAAGTAAATGTAATGTCCCCGGGTGGAGTAACCTATATGAACAAGGTCTACAAAACCAAGATACAGTCCAAAGTAATCGATTTTGTGGAAAGTAAGGTCTTGGATAAATTAAAGGCGTTTGATAGGCGATCAAGATTAAGGAATGAAGTCGAAAATGCCTAGTAGAAAGTATGGAATTTCCATTATCAAAAGAAATAGTAAGTGCGGAATGGCTGAATGGCCATATTAACGACCCTGATTTAATTGTTTTAAATGCGACAATTCCCAAAGTTGGTCAGGTAGGAGATACTTTGGCCGACGATCAAATCCCAAATGGGGTTTTCTTCGATTTAAAAAATACTTTCAGTGATACCAGTGCTCCTTTTCCTAATACGGTGCCCAATGAAGAACAGTTTCAAAGGGAAGCCAGGAACATAGGCATCAACAAAAACAGTTTTATTGTTATCTATGATGAGTTGGGCATGTATTCAAGTCCTAGAGCCTGGTATTTATTTAAAGCATTTGGGCATGATAACGTAGCGGTTTTAGATGGTGGCTTACCCGCTTGGTTACAAAATGGCTATGCCACTGAGAAAAAAAAGGATATAAAGGATATTAAAGGAAATTTTGAGGCCAGTTACCGCCCTCAATATTTTATTGATTTGGAAGCCCTTCAAAAATTGGACACAAATGAAGGTAAGGTTATTTTAGATGCTAGATCCAGTGCTAGGTTTAAGGGAGAAGTTCCTGAACCACGAAAGGGACTTCGCAGTGGGACCATACCCGGATCCAAAAACCTACCTTTTACCGAATTGATGGAGAATGGTTTGTTAAAGCCTGAGAAAGAACTCAATGATATATTTGAAAATGTTTCCAATAAAGACGGGCATTTGATTATGTCCTGTGGTTCGGGAATCACCGCCTGTATCCTAGCCTTGGGAGCCTTTGTTTCCGGAAGGGAAAATATATCGGTTTACGATGGATCCTGGACAGAATATGGTAGTTTGATAAAACCTTGAGATGGACCGATTAGCTTTATCCAAGATTATATCCAACATTCAAAACGAAATCTGTTTTGAGGCAGTTTGTGAAGATTATTCCTTTAGCATTAAAATAGAGGAATATGTTCCCTTTATCTGTGGGGCCGTTCATGATGGTCATCAATTTAGGAAAGACCTTTGGCAAAATTGCCTGCATAACGAATATGAGCGTTGGTATGAGGAGGACCCCTGTACCAAGGAAATGGTACAATCGCACCCCATAGTCCTAGCAGGAAGGGACAGTCGGTTCGAATACGACCTAAATAGGTCTCCAGAATCTGCCATTTATGAAGATGCATGGGGAAAGAAGCTTTGGAAAAACCCTTTATCCAAGGATGACATAGGAATAAGTCTGGATAAGCATGCCAATTTTTACAAGGTGGTACACGCCCTGGTAAATAAAATTGAATCCAAACATGGAAAAGCCCTTGTTTTTGATATGCACAGCTACAACTGGAGAAGGTGGGACCGGGAAGTTCCGGTATGGAACTTAGGCACCTCCAATATTGACAATGAGCGATTTGGAAATATGGCGGAAAGCTGGAAGACGAAACTGGCAGGAATTACAATGCCCCATAACATAAGGTCCACCTCCGCTATAAACGATACCTTTCAGGGCAACGGATTTTTTCTAAAGTACATAACATCTAATTTTAAGAACACCTTGGTTCTTGCTACTGAAATCTCAAAGATATACTGCAACGAATATGAAGGAATCATTTACCCGGAAGTTGTAAGGGCCGTAGAAACTAATTTAAAGGAATTGATACCTTTGCAAACCAAAGAATTTCTAAGGTCATATGATTCTTAAAACATCCCTGATTCAAGAGCATCAAAGTCTTTTTGAAATTGATGCCAATTTGGACCGATTGGTCAAAAGTATTGAACTTTTGAGCTATGTGAATCCCTTGAATACCGAAAAGGAAAAACATTCCTTCTTTGCCTCCAAATACACCTCAAATCCGGAGTTCAGATATCCAAAATTAAAATTCCATCCTTATAAATTGCATAGATTGTTCTTCTCACAACGGTTGGAACGTATTCAGGATGAACAATTAAGGGAAATGTACCAGGATATTATCTACTATTATTCCAATATGGTACAGTGTATTGAAACAATCGGTATAAAAAGGAGATTTCATTACAATTCCTTACGCGTTTACGGCTCGCCTACCGAAAAAGATGTGGAGAACGCCAAGTTTATCCTTCATTTTGCGGATGAGGAAGCATCTCCCCAAATGGACAAGGTATATACACCGGAAGAGGCCAAGAATTATTTTAAAGCCTTTTCAAGTAAATACGACTTCCCTTTAAATATTAAGTTTTCTACACATATCGCGGCTGATGCCATGGTTAGCAATGCAACCAGAACCCTTTTGATCAAACGAAATACAAAATTTAGTGAAAACCAATTATTGACATTGGCCAATCACGAAATAGGGGTGCACTTGGTTACCACTTTTAATGCTGAACAGCAGCCTTTGAAGATATTTTCAAACGGTTTTCCCAAGAATGTGGAAACCCAAGAGGGCTTAGCCGTTTTTAGCGAGTATATGAGTGGAGCATTGACCTTAAAAAGATTAAAGGAACTGGCATACCGAGTTTTGGCTTCGGATAGCCTCATCAAAGGCTACACCTTTGCTGACACCTTTGATATGATCCATACCCAATATAAATTGGACAGAAACGAGGCCTTCACCATAACCTTAAGGGCCCATAGGGGAGGAGGATTTACAAAGGACCGATTATACCTGAGCGGTTTAAGAAAAATCTATAAAAGACACCTTATGAATAAACCGATGGATATTTTACTGTCCGGAAAAGTTTCCTTCGATGCCGAAAGTGTAATCGAGCATTTGTACACCATTGGATTAGCGAATAAAAATAGGTACGATAATTATGCTTATAAGCAAAACAACAATACCAACAAGACCCTGGATTACATTCTGAACAATCTCAAATAAACATTTGAAATCGTATACGATTTTTTTTGAATACGTTATAAATATCTTATTATCAGGTCTTTTTTATTGGAAAGAACGGTATTTGGACATGGTAAACATATAAATACCATAGCACGCCAATCCTGCGGCAACGAGACCCATTAGCCAAGGTCCAGAAGAGTTTTGTTGTAAAAAGGAGAAGGCGCCGGCAGTTCCTTTCATACCGCTTGATGCACTGCCCATTGATAATCCGGCAGTGACAAAGAAATAAGCAACAATACCCACTAGGATACCTCGAGCGGTTAGGCCTGCATACCCCATATTTTTTATAAATTTTCGTTTTTTACTATCGGACATAGCTTTAAGGTTAAATTTTGATATAA
>JAUIGC010000324.1 GCA_030429835.1 Bacteroidia bacterium | reverse complement strand
GTGATACGCCCCATTCCGATTTATCGCACATGTAATCCTTGTGGTTTACCTTGCTATTCAAAAGCTCCATTTGTATGACCACTCCATGTTCTTCCGCCAAGGGAATAATTTCCTTTAGTCCTTTGGCGCAGTTTCTGAGCCCAACCATGTCGTTCATACCGTTTCTGTTTCCGCTAAAACATATAAGGTTGGTATAACCACCTTCTGCTACCAAGGGAATAACTCTTTTATAATCGGCAATAAGCTCTTGGTGATATTGTGGGTCGTTCCAGCCTTTTTCTATACCGAGGCCGGCCCCCCAGCACATGGAAGCATGAATGTTATATTTTTTTAATAGGGGAAATTGCTCGGCGTCTACTAAATCTATCGCCCTAATATCCAGTTTGTTCAACTCTTGTAAAAACGTTTCGAAAGGGATAGATCCATAGCACCAATAGCAAGCACTATGGTTGATGTTATGCTTAAGCTTAAAAGGTTTTTCAGAAAGGTTGGTTCCCGTACCTGTTTTGGCAGAAGCCATAAAACCAACGGAAGCCGCGGCAGATGTGCCTATAAAGTCTCGTCTTTTCATCTGTTAATTTTTAAAGTGCAGATAGAATCGGCTAATTAAATCTTGTGATGGGTCGGATTACAAAAAGCCTATTTCATATTGATTAATAAAGTTGATTTCCTAAAGATAATTTTTTTAGATTTAAAAATGGAATTAAAACCCGATAACCAAAAATTAATAGAACTGGCACATTATCGCATGCCCTTCGGGAAATATAAGGGGAGATATTTGGTAGACTTACCAGAACCCTATCTGGTTTGGTTCCAACAAAAAGGTTTTCCTGATGGTAAATTAGGAGATTTATTGCGATCAATGTTGGAAATCAAAACAAATAGTTTGGAATCCCTAATTCGAGGAATTCAAAAACATTTTCCAAAGGAAAGTCCTTAAGTTCTATTCGCAATTTGTACTTTTGTGTCCCGTAACATAGAATTCTTAAAATGGCAAAAACCAAATACATCTTCGTTACGGGAGGCGTTACATCTTCACTAGGAAAAGGAATTATTGCCGCTTCTTTGGCAAAATTGCTTCAATCCAGGGGATATAAAACGACCATACAAAAATTAGACCCCTATATTAATGTTGATCCAGGTACGCTCAACCCATATGAACATGGTGAATGCTATGTTACAGATGACGGTGCGGAAACCGATTTGGACCTAGGTCATTATGAACGTTTTTTAAACGTTAGGACTTCTCAGGCAAACAACGTTACCACCGGAAGAATTTACCAAAGCGTGATTGATAAGGAGAGAAGGGGAGAGTTTCTTGGTAAGACCGTTCAGGTGGTTCCACATATTACCAATGAAATTAAGGAACGTGTACAGGTTCTTGGAAATAGTGGCGAGTACGATATCGTCATTACTGAGATAGGAGGAACCGTGGGGGACATAGAGTCTTTGCCCTATATTGAAGCGGTACGTCAGTTGCTTTGGGAATTAGGAGATAACAATGCCATTGTGATTCATTTGACATTGGTACCCTATTTATCCGCTGCTGGTGAATTGAAGACCAAACCGACACAGCATTCCGTAAAAACTCTTATGGAAAGTGGTATAAAAGCCGATATATTGGTTTGTAGGACGGAACATAAAATTTCCGATGATATTAAGGATAAATTGGCTCTTTTTTGTAATGTAAAAAGGGAAGCCGTCATACAAAGTATCGATGCATCCACAATTTATGATGTTCCCATTTTAATGCAAGAGGAAGGTCTTGATACCGTTACGCTTCAAAAACTGGCCTTGCCCAACCATAATGAACCCGATTTAGAAAACTGGAAAGAGTTCCTGGAAAGGCATAAGAACCCCAAAAATGAAGTTACCATTGGTTTGGTTGGGAAATATGTAGAACTGCAGGACTCCTACAAATCCATTTTGGAAGCCTTTATACATGCGGGCGCCAAAAATGAGGTGAAAGTAAATGTAAGGTCTATCCATTCTGAATATAT
>JAUIGC010000102.1 GCA_030429835.1 Bacteroidia bacterium | reverse complement strand
CCTTTTATCACATCGTCCATGGTCTCTACCCAATCCCCTATTTTAAAATGAGCCATAATTTTGTTTTGATTACTCAAAAATAATGGTAATTTTCAGCTTGTGAATTATTAGCACCATGCAAGTATCGGCCCTTTTATATTTTATAAATATTGAAAAGTTCATGCTTCCCTGTTTTTCCAAGCAGTTTCTTGGTATGGATTGTCCTGGTTGTGGACTTCAACGGTCAGTACTCTTTTTAATAAGAGGGGAATTCGTTGAAGCCTTTAAAATGTATCCGGCCATATATCCAATGATTGCCCTATTCTCCTTTCTCGTATTAAAGAATTGGTTGAATATAAAACATGAGTCCACGATTACATTTTCACTTATGCTTGTTACCACTGCTGCTATATTAACCAACTATATTCTAAAATTCATCTAACTTAATCGTATTATGGAACAACAAAAACTACCTAATGAAACCGCAATTATTGTTTTATCAATTTTTGGAATTATTTGCTGTTGGTGTCTTGGTATTGGAATAATACCTGCTACCATTGCCCTAGTTTTAGCTTTGAAATCCCAGAAAATATATAAAGAAAACCCTGAACTATACTCTAATTACAAAACCATCAAAATTGGTAAAATCTTAGCCATAATTGGCCTTGTACTAAGTGTCTATTATATTGGTAGCCTTATATATCAAATAAGCACAGTAGGTTGGGATGCAATGATGGAACAATCCCGGGAAATGATGGAACAATGGGGAATTGAGGAATAATTGGATATGAGCACACAACCACTACCAGGCGCCAGTAACGCCCTTACATTTGGCATTTTGTCCATTGTTTTAACGATTTTCTGCTGCGGTCCCTTTGGAGCCATCTTTAGCTTCATTGGATTGAGCAATGCCAAGAAAGCGGAAAACTTATTTCAATCCGATATGGAAAACAGCTATAGCGGGTATGAAAACGCAAAAACCGGTAGAATTTTATCCTACATCGGATTGGGATTGGCACTTGTCTACCTGATATTTACCATCATTTATTTCGGGGCCATTGTAGCTATTATTATGTCCTCAGGTAATTTCTAGAGGTAGGTCCAAAACTATATAAAAAATCCCCGAGGCATCTCGGGGATTTTTTTATTTCTTAAAATTGGAAAGTGTCCTTTTGATAATATCAACGCAATCCAGCAGCTGCTCCTTGGTCATCACCAAGGGCGGAGCAAACCGTATAATGTTTCCATGGGTCGGTTTTGCCAACAAGCCATTTTCCTTTAATGCCATACAGATATCCCAAGCGGTGGTACTTTCTTCAGTATCATTGATCAAAATAGCGTTAAGCAACCCTTTTCCCCGAACCGAAGTGACCAAATCGCAATGTGGAATAAATTCATTCAACTCAGAACGGAACAGTTCCCCCAACTCTTGGGAATTTTTGGCCAAATGCTCCTCCTTTATTACATCCAAAGCGGCCATAGCTATGGTAGCGGCGACTGGGTTGCCCCCAAAAGTACTTCCATGGTTACCTGGTCTAATCACTTCCATGATTTCGTTGTTTGCCAAAACTGCGGAAACAGGGTAAGCCCCTCCAGATAATGCCTTTCCTAATATCAGAATATCGGGTTTTACCTCTGGGGTGCCACTACAATGTTTATCCGGACAGGAGCAGTTGCCACAGGTAGCCAAAAGTCTTCCCGTACGTGCAATACCGGTCTGTACTTCATCTGCAATGAACAATACATTGAACTTTTCACACAGTTCCTTTGCCTTTTTAAGATAACCTTCGGATGGAACATATACCCCTGCCTCTCCTTGTATAGGTTCCACTAAGAAACCGGAAACATTAGGGTTATTGGTTAAGGCCTCCTCCAAGGCTTTAAGATTATCATATTCGATTTTGATGAATCCCTTGGTGTAGGGACCAAAATTCTTTCTCGCCACAGGGTCGTTGGAAAACGATATTATAGTAGTAGTCCTCCCATGAAAATTATTTTCGCACACTATAATTTCCGCCTCGTTCTCTGGAATGTTCTTTTTTTCATAGGCCCATTTCCTACAGATTTTTAAGGCGGTCTCTACGGCCTCCGCACCGGTATTCATAGGCAAGAGCTTGTCAAAACCAAAGGTTTCTGTGGCATACTTCTCAAAAGCTCCCAGTTTATCGTTGTAAAATGCCCTGGAAGTGAGCGTTAATGTCTGTGCCTGCTCCATCATGGCACCGACGATTTTAGGATGACAATGGCCTTGGTTTACCGCAGAGTAGGCAGAAAGAAAATCATAATATTTTTTTCCTTCCACATCCCAAACAAATACACCTTTACCCCTGCTCAGAACAACAGGTAATGGATGATAATTGTGGGCACCGTACTTGTCCTCCAATGCAATGGCATCTTCAGAAGTGATGTTTTCTAAAACTGACATGATAAAAAATTACTTTAAATAAGACTTTAGCAATTCCTTCTGTACCTTTATCCTTTCGAAATCCCAATGGGCATCGGGACGAAAATTCAGCGTGGGAGAGAAATCATCCCTGTAGAACTTCAAATGTACAAATAATCCATCTTAGTTTAAAGCCTATTTTAACTATGTAAAAACGCATGTTAATACTATCATTAACCTACCTATCAATCCAAAGAAACCTATTATTTTTGCCGCATGCGGAAAAACAAAAGGAGACTGGTTTTTGAAAATGTGGAGGTCATAGATGCCGGTGCCAAAGGCAAAACGATTGGTAAGGCACCTGACGGTAGGGTCATTTTCTTAACGAATGCCGTGCCTGGCGATGTAGTTGATGTACAGACCACTAAGAAAAGAAAGTCATACTTCGAGGGGGTTGCTACCAATTTTCACAAACGATCAGAAAAACGGGTAGAACCGGAATGCCAACATTTTGGGGTTTGTGGTGGCTGCAAGTGGCAAGATATGGGCTACGATCACCAACTTTTTTACAAACAAAAAGAGGTCGAGAACAATCTCCGGCGAATAGGCCATTTGGAGCTTCCAGAAATCAATCCTATACTAGGTTCAAAAAAACAATACTTCTATAGAAACAAAATGGAGTTTTCCTTTTCGGATAGCCGATGGTTGACCTTGGATGAAATTCGGTCCGAAAAGGAGATTGAGAACAAGAATGCCCTTGGTTTTCACATACCGGGCATGTGGGACAAAATTTTGGACATCAAAAAATGCCACCTCCAACGTGATCCGTCCAACGAAATTCGTTTGGAAACCAAAAAATTTGCAATAGACCATGATTTGACATTTTTCAATCCACGGAATCAGCATGGCTTACTCCGCACATTAATGATACGGACGGCCTCTACGGGTGAATTGATGGTGCTTATCCAGTTTTTTGAGGACGACAAACAGAAAAGAGAGCTCCTTCTTGAGCATTTAAAGGAAAAATTTCCTGAGATAACTTCCCTGCTCTATGTAATCAATGAAAAACAAAATGACACCATCTATGACCAGGAGGTCGTTTGTTTTTCCGGAAGGGATCACATCTTTGAGGAAATGGAAGGGCTTCAATTTAAGATAACGGCAAAATCATTTTACCAGACCAATTCGGAACAGGCATACGAGCTTTACAAAGTAACCCGCGACTTTGCCAATCTTCAAGGAAATGAATTGGTATATGACCTGTATACAGGTACTGGCACCATTGCCCAGTTTGTTGCGAAAAATGCAAAAAAGGTCATCGGGATTGAATCGGTGCCGGATGCCATACTGGATGCAAAAGCAAACGCCGCACAAAATCTAATTAAAAACGTGGAATTCTTTGTTGGTGATATGAAGAATGTGCTAAACGATGACTTTATCAAAAAACATGGAGAACCTGACATCATCATTACAGATCCTCCAAGAGACGGAATGCATAAGGATGTTGTACAGCAAATTCTGAACGTTTCCCCAAAACGTATAGTCTATGTAAGTTGCAATAGTGCCACACAGGCCAGGGACCTGGAGCTAATGAAGGATATATATGATGTGGTCAAGGTACAGCCCGTGGATATGTTTCCACAGACACATCATGTTGAAAATGTCGTACTTTTGGAAAAGAAAAATTAGCATGCGGAAATTAATTCGGGTGATTTTCACCTTCTTGCTTACCATTACCCTAACTTCATGCGAAAAGGATGACATTTGCGTAGAAGGAAATACCCCCTTGCTTGTCCTTGAGTTTTTTAACGTAGCCGATACCACCGCCGTTAAAAACGTAACCGCTCTTAGAATCGTGGGGGAAGGACAGGCCGTAACGGTGAACACATTTACGGACCGATCAAATCTAAGCAGTGTTGCCATTCCGTTAAGAACGGAGGAAAACTCAACTACCTTTTACCTAATTTCAAATTCAGCCTCCAATGATAATGGGCAGGAAACCGGTAATATTGATACATTGACCTTTAATTACGACCGGATTGAAGATTTTAAGTCCCGAGCCTGTGGATTTGTAGTCAATTATGATAATGTATCCACGGAACTACAAACGGGTTCCGGTAATTGGATTGCAGATATAGAAGTCATTAGGGCAAGCGTTACAAACTCAGATTCTACCCATGTTAAGATATTTCATTAGTACTTTTTTCCTCTTTAGTCTGATGCAAAGCTTTTCCCAAAGCAAGCCCATTGACACCCAACCCAAGGATACGGTGGAGTACAGACAGGCCTATGGACTTAGGGCAGGAATTGACCTAAGTAGGCCCATAATAAGTTCCTTGGACGATAATTACACCGGTTTTGAAATAGTGGCCGACTATCGACTAACGGATAGACTTTACATCGCGGCGGAACTGGGTACAGAAGACAAGACAAAGCAGGAAGACCTATATAATTTTACGACTACAGGAAGTTATTTGAAAATTGGGATAGACAACAATACCTACGAGAATTGGTACGGGGAGCAAAATCTCTTGTTTTATGGTGGTCGCTTGGCATTTAGTAGCTTTAGCCAGACATTGAACAATTACCAATATTTTAATTCCAATAGATACTGGAACCCGGAGGGTTTTGCCGAAGGTTCTAATGTTTCAGAGGAATTTTCAGGTCGGTCCGCGGTTTGGATAGAGGCACTTTTTGGAACTAAAGTAGAATTGTTCGCCAACATTTTTTTAGGAGCAAGTGTCCGGTTAGGCATTCTGGTTTCCGACTCAGATGGTGGTGACCCCCGTTTTCCCAATCTTTGGATACCAGGATTCAATAAGGTTACGGGCGGAAGCAGATTCGGTGTAGGTTACAATTATTCCATCTCCTACTTTATACCCCTCTACAAAAAGAAGAAAAAGCCCGTTGAGCAGGAAAATTAACAATAATCAGACTTCCTTAAACCCCTTTAAAAATATCCACTTCATCATGAGTTTTTCCTGTCCTTCTATACGAGCAACGGCGAACTTGGGGGCCATGACCATTGCAATTATAGCGGATGTTATGGAAATATAAATCGGTTTAATTTCCAAAAAATAGGCCAACCCGAACCTTGCCATTAAAAAAACGATGGCAAAGCTAAAAAAGTTATAAAACAGGGCTTTTTGTTTAGGCTTCATTGAATTTTTTTCTAGTGATTGTATTTGGCTTTTTTACTCCCCTCGTACATCTCATATTTCACCAATCTCGATTCCAGGTGACTGTTAAATACCTTAATTTTTCTAGAAGGCCTAAGACATACATATTTAAGTGCATCAAGATTGGAGGTAATTAACCAGGCGTTGGTTCCCGGGTATCCTTGTTTAAGGGTGTCCCCTATAGAGGCATAAAAGTTCTGCATGTCTATATCCAACCTTTCCCCGTAAGGAGGGTTAAAGCACATATGTAAAGGGCCCTCTGTTTCTTTTTTAGTCTTAAAAAAGTTTTCCCTACTAATATTTATATATTCGGTGAGATTGGCATTTTCTACATTTTCAATAGCCTTTCTAACTGCGGAAGGGGCTTTGTCAAAACCTATTATTTTATGATGAAATTCCCTCGTTTTTTTCAGACTGGAGTCGACAATCTTATCATAAAGTTCCGCATCAAAATCCGGCCATTTTTCAAAGGCAAAACCCTTGCGATTAATGTTGGCGGGAATATTACAGGCAATCATGGCAGCTTCCGTAAGCATGGTGCCACTGCCGCACATAGGGTCCATAAAATCGCATTGTCCATCCCAGCCACTCAATAAAAGAAGACCCGCTGCCAATACTTCATTGATAGGGGCAATATTGGTAGATATCCTATATCCCCTATGGTGCAGGGAAGCTCCAGAGCTGTCTAAAGAAACATTGCAGTCGTTTTTATGAATATGGATATTGATTCTCAAATCTGGGGATTTTACATCCACATTAGGCCGCTTTCCATCTGTTTCGCGAAATTTATCAGCAATGGCATCCTTGGTCTTTTGGGAAACATATAAAGAATGTGTAAAGTTATCGGAGAAAACTGTAGCATCAATTGCAAAGGTATCGTCGACCGATAAATACTCCGCCCAATCCATTCGATAGATTTTTCGGTATAAATCATCTTCATTGAAAACCTGGAAAGAGCTGATGGGCTTTATAATTTTTATAGCGGTACGTAAACACAGATTGGCCTTATACATGAACCCATTATCCCCGTCAAATGCAACGTTCCTCACTCCCACTTCTACATTTCCGGCCCCAAGGTTTCTAAGTTCTTTCGCCAATATTTCCTCAAAGCCAAAAAGAGTTTTGGCTATCATCCTAAAATTATTACCCATAAACGATATTAAGTATACAGCAAAAATACGTTAATTTTGGTGCAGCAAAGAGAGACTGCTCTCGTTTCAGTACTAAACCCTGCTTTTAATGATCTATATTCTGCCTATTCTTGGCGTTCTATTGAGTTTTCTTTTTGTGCATCTCTATAAACCCAGTAAAAAAGAGCATTTTAGGTTATTGTTGGCCTTTAGTGGTGCTTTTCTTTTGGCATTGACCATTTTTGAATTGCTGCCTGAAGTATATGAACACCATAATGGGAAAAGTATTGGCGTTTATATTATGATAGGAATTCTGTTACAGATTTTCCTGGAGTTTTTTTCTAAGGGTGCGGAACATGGGCATGTACATTTGTCCAGTGCAAAAACCAATTTCCCTTGGTTATTACTTGGAAGTTTGTCCGCCCATGCATTATTGGAAGGTATCCCCCTTTCAGAAAACAATAGTTTGATCTTTGGAATTTTGGTACATAAAATTGCAATCGCCATTATTCTCAGCATATTTCTTTTGGGTTCCAAATTAAAACGTACTACCTCTTTCCTATTTATACTCCTATTCTCTTTTATGACGCCCCTAGGCACATATTTATCGCAATCCGTAGGTTTTATAATAGAAAACCTTGTTTTCATAAATTCCATAGTAATAGGGGTATTGTTGCATATATCTACCATAATTCTATTTGAAAGTTCTGAAGGGCATAAATTCAACCTTAGAAAATTGGTGGTTATCATGTTGGGTATAATCATAGCCTATTTTCTTTGATGTTTAGTAAAGAGGAATCACGAAAACTAAGGGAAGAATTCTGGATTTCATTTGGAAAATCCTATCCACGGAAATGGATTATGTATAAAACAAGAATTAAAGGGCTTAGTTTTAAATTTCATTTCGATACTAAAAAAGCTATGGTATCCATAGATGTGGAAGGAGAATTGGAACAGCGAATTCAGCTTTGGGAAAAATTGGAATCACTAAAAAGTATACTGATTAATGAATTCTTGCCAAACGCAATTTTTGAAGACTACTTTATTTTAGATAATCAAAAGGAAATCTCGAGAATATATAGTACACTTAATGGCGTGTCTATCCATAATAAAAACACTTGGCAAAAAACCATGGTATTCTTAAATGGGCATATGGAAAAAATAGAAGAATTTTTTCTTAATTATAAAGAAATCCTTGACTCTTAAAAAGTACTTTAAAAACCCTTTCATTAGGGAATCTTTAAGAACATACAGCCATATAATATGGAATTCAAAACGGTCTCCATATTCTGTTTAAAGCAGATTATACGCCAGAAAAAGAATTAAAACCACCATCAACATCATAGCAAACCCCTGTTACAAAACTAGAGGCATCGCTTAGTAAATAGTGAATCATCCCATTCAATTCGGAGGCATCTCCAAACCTTCCCATTGGCGTATTGCTTATTATTTTATGTCCTCGCTCCGTATAGGAACCATCTTCGTTAGTCAGAAGGCGCCTATTCTGGTTACCTATAAAAAATCCTGGGGCAATTGCATTAACCCTTATTTTGTCCGTAAACTTTGAAGCCATTTCATTGGCCATCCATTGGGTAAAGGTGTCCACTCCCGCCTTGGCCATAGAATAGCCCAATACCCGGGAAATAGCCTGTTTTGAGGCCATGGAAGAAATATTAATAATGGAACCATGGCCCTGACTGGCCATGAGACCACTCAAAACTATAGTGGGTATCACGGTACCAAAGAGATTGATATCTAGAACCCTTTGTGTATCGGATATCGCTATATCATATATACTCTGGTTCGCATTCAAGGTGGCTCCGGGAATATTGCCACCCGCCAAGTTGACTAAACCATCAAGGCGTTCAAACTTCTGGGCAATTTCCTCCCTTATCTCATTTAGGGCCTCTTCGTTTAAAACATCCACCTCATAAGTAAACGTTCTCCCTGGTGAAAATTCTTCCAGTTCGTCCTTTTTATCCCTTAATTTTTTTGTAGACCTACCTAACAGAATAACTTTGGCTTCTTGCTCTACCAAGTACTTGGCAATTGATCCGCCCAGCGTTCCCGTACCTCCGGAAAGGGCTACTATTTTATCCTTCAAAGAAAATAAATCGGTCATCCAATAAATTATTTATTAATGTTTCTTTCTACCCTATTCTTAAATAAATAAAAGGAACCTACTAGCACTTAAAAGAGTTAAAAATAAGATATTGGTAGTTCTTATGATGCCTAAGGGAAGGAAAAAATTTAATTGGTTACATTAGCTAGAAATCATATTAGAACTCAATCGCCTATTAAATTTTAGTTTATAATGAAATCCATTATTTATCCCCTTGTGTTTTTACTTTTTAGTTTACAGGTCCATACTCAGGATTTGGAACCTTTCAAATTAACACAGGAATGGACCAATTCCATAATATCAAAATTGCCCAATGATTATCCCAAATTGGAAAAGAAAAAAAAGATATTAATTTTTAGCTTGGTTACCGGTTTCGATCACTGGACCATACCTCATACAGAAGCGGTTATTAAAGGTATTGCTGAAAAAAGTGGGAATTTCGAAATTGTTATATCCATGGATGTGGATATGTTCAAAAAAGAAAACATCGATAGGTTTGATGTCATAGTTTTGAACAATAACTGTTCCCAGACGGACAATAGGAACCTCTTTTATGATGTTTTCAAGGAAGAATTAAATAAAAATAGGGCATGGTCAAAAGCCAAACAATATGAAAGAAATCTATTGGATTTTATTAAAAATGGAAAAGGTTTGGTAGTTCTTCATGGCGGAATCACCTTGTTGAATAAATCAAAAAAATTCAGTGAAATGGTTGGAGGTAGTTTCGATTATCATCCCAAGCAACAAATGATTCAGGTTAAACTTGCAGACAGTACTCACCCGATTCTAACTGGTTTTGATGGAAAAGGTTTTCAACATGTTGACGAACCTTACTTTTTTAAAAATGCTTATTTTGATAATGATTTTAAGCCTTTGCTCTATATGGAAGCCGACGAAGTCCAAGGAAAAAATAAGGCAGTTACGGAGGGGAAAAGCTATTTGGCATGGATTAAAAAATATGGAAAAGGAAGGGTATTTTACTCCGCTCCTTCCCATAACCCACAGAGTTATAAAAACCCAAGTTTACTATCCTTTTTGTTGAAGGGAATTTTATATGCTACAGGTGATTTGAAATGTGATGATAGTCCCTTAAAATTATAAAAATAACAACCCTTTTCAAGAATCTGTTTAAAGCAATTTAGAAAAAATCATTCCAAGGTTTTTTATATAAAGTGTTATCAATTCTTTACTATCAATTACATAAATGTTGTTGGTGAATTACTTAAACAACATCCAAATAGATGAAAAACCAATGACAGATGGCCCCGGCCAATACAAATAGGTGCCAGATAAAGTGATTATAGGGAATTCTTTCCATAGCATAGAAAAAAATACCAAGGGTATAAAACATCCCACCCAGAAATAAAAAGGTAAGTCCAAAATTTGTGGTATGCGCCAACAAATTATTAAAATCAAATACTATTAGCCACCCCATTCCCAAATACAAAAACAAAGAAACAAACTCAAAACGACCAGTAAAAAATATTTTTAGTACTGTTCCCAAACCTGCAATTATCCAGACTATATAAAAAATAGACCACCCATTTCCATCAACAAGGGTAATTAAGGCAACAGGTGTATAGGTACCAGCAATCAAGTAATAAATATTGATATGATCTAATATCCTGAGTTTTCTTTTACGGCTTTCGTTCAATGTAATATGGTAAGCACTCGATATTGAAAACATAGCAACCAGTGTTACACTATATATTATAATGCTTAGGCTTGCATACCCGGTTTTATGGGTGTTTATATTTAAAAGTACGATGAAGCCTATAATTGAGAAAAGGGTTCCAACTAAGTGCGAAACTGAATTATAGATTTCTTCCTTAGGTAAAGTGAATTTTTCCATTACTGGAATCAAAAATAAATATTTTGTAGGTCTATGGAAGTGTCTTTTTGATATAGGATAAAACAAAAAAGCCCCCTTACGTTATGTAAGGGGGCCTCGAGGAAGGCGGCTACCTACTCTCCCACTTGGTATAGCAGTACCATCGGCGCAAACGGTCTTAACTTCCCTGTTCGGAATGGTAAGG
>JAUIGC010000101.1 GCA_030429835.1 Bacteroidia bacterium | reverse complement strand
CTTCGGCCCAAGCGTGTAAATCCGTAAAGTCCTCTTCAGGACCCGATGGCCCATCCAAAGATTTCTCATCCGATTTCAATTGCACCAAATAACCAGAAACAAAACGCGCCGCCAAACCTAAATGTCGTAGGGTCTGAACCAAAAGCCATGCAAAATCCCTACAAGAACCCAATTTTTTATCCAAGGTCTCCTCACAGGTCTGTACCCCGGGTTCCATACGTATGGTATAGTTCAAATAATTATAGAGATCTTGATTTAAACCGGTCAAAAAATCGATACTTCGCCTAGGTGTTTTATCTATGGTATTTAACCATTCCTTTAACAGAGGCCCATTCTCCGTTATTTCCAAGTATGGCAACAGTTCCTTTTTTAATTCTGGTTTGTAAGTAAACGGAAATTCCTCAACGGACTCCTCAACAAAGAAATCGAAGGGATTAATGGTCTTCATGTCCGCAATAATCTCTACATCTATGGAGAGCTCATCTGTTTTTTCAGGAAAGACCAAGCGTGCCAAATAATTTCCAAAGGGATCTTGTTGCCAATTAAAGAAATGATCCTCGGGTTTTATTTTAATAGAATAGGCTTCTATGGGCGTTCTACTATGTGGTGCCGGGCGAAGCCTAAATATATGTGGAGAGAGATTTACCCTTCTATCATATTTGTATTTAGTTTTATGTCTGATCGCTACTTTTAGAGCCATATAAATTTACTGTTAACTATTGTACCTAAGATAACCACTAAATTATCAATAACCGGTATAAGGTTTATTTAACTTCTTATTTTTATCCAAACATCATTTCTAGGTATATTTTTTGCATTAATCATAATACTTAGACACTTCTTTGTTTAACCTATATTATTGAATACGATTTGAATTGCTATCTTGTTACTGAATTTAGATTTCAACTTTAAAATAGGAACCTAGAATTAAACTTAAGTATTAAATCAAAAAACTAAGACCTTGAAAATTCAACCAATTTTAACTCTCTCAGCCATTTTTACATCCATTTTAGGGTTTGCCCAACAACCTGATTGGGAAGCTTTGGCCAAGGAATCAAAAAAAACAGAGGTATATGAACCTGTTCCCCCAAAAGTAACTCCCGGAGATTCTTCTAGGGAGGCACCTTCAGATGCCATCATACTTTTTGATGGAAAAAGCCTAGATAAATGGAGGTATGATAAGCCAAACAATCCTGAGACATGGAAAGTGGACAATGGCATCTTAACCGTAAACAAAAAAGCGGGCGGTTTGACCACAAAAGATGAATATATGGACTACCAGCTTCATTTGGAATATCGCATACCGGAAGATATTACAGGCGAGGGACAAAGCAGGGGAAATAGCGGAATTTTCTTGGCCTATTTGGGTCTTGACGAAAGTGGACTCTTCGAGGACGGTTATGAAATTCAGATATTGGACAATTACAACAATGAAACCTATGTAAACGGTCAAGTAGGTTCTATATACAAGCAATCGATTCCCTTGGCAAATGCCACAAAAAAACCTGGCGAATGGCAGACCTATGATATTGTTTGGAAAGCACCTCGCTTTGAAGAGGACGGTAGTTTAAGCTCGCCAGCAAGCGTAACGGCTTTGCATAATGGAGTTTTGGTTCAAAACAATTATGAATTAAAAGGCATAACTCCTTGGATAGGCCAACCAAGTTATAGAAAGCATGGAGCTTCCCCTATTCGTTTACAAGCCCATGGAGACCCCAGCGAGCCCATAAGTTTTAGAAATATTTGGCTAAGGGAACTATAAATTTTAGAAAAGTACCATTTATACTACTTTGACATGTCAGGAGCAAAACATCGAATCTATACTATGTCCTTTGCAGGCGTGTATCCCCACTATGTTGCCAAAGCTGAAAAAAAAGGAAAAACCAAGGAAGATGTAGATACCATTATTTTCTGGCTAACAGGCTACGATAAAGATTCCTTGGAGAGAATCCTCAAAAATAAAACCAATTTTGAACGCTTTTTTGAGGAAGCCCCAAGGTTTAATCCAAATGCTTCCAAGATTACTGGAGTCATTTGTGGGTATCGTGTAGAGGAAATTGAGGACAAACTCATGAAAAAAGTTCGGTATTTGGACAAATTGATTGATGAGCTGGCCAAGGGTAAATCGATGGAAAAAATTCTGAGGAAATAGACGTTTCGATACCGAGGACTTTAAAGTGCTAACTTACTGCAATGTATTAAAATGGAACTGTTCCAATTTTGGTGATTTGCTAAAATCTATGTAACCAATGTTACCCATTTAACCATTTAGATATTTTATTTTTGCATTAAAATTCCATGAATGTTCGGTAAAGGTTCTAAATTATACAGTATCCTATTTTTAAAATGTCCAAGATGTCATGAAGGTGATTTTTTGGAAGCCCACCCTTATAAGTTAAGTAACTTTAACAAGGTAAAGCAACATTGCCCTAAATGCAATCTTAAATACAGTATTGAGCCTAGTTTTTATTACGGCAGTATGTACGTCTCTTATGGTGTAGGTGTTGCCGTAGCAGTTGCGGTTTATGTTCTGACCTTGATTTTTGGTTTGGATTTAGGTATGCTGGGCCTGTTTGCCTCTATTGTGGTGGTTCTGGTATTGACTATGCCCTGGATTGCCGCCGTATCCAAATCGATTTGGGCGAATTTCTTCTTTAGTTATGATAAGGAAATTGCCGAAAAAGTAAAATTAAATTAAAAATGATACAGGAGCTTACGGAAAGTTATGGTGCTATTTTTGAGAAAGACCTCATCAATGAGATTGTACAGGTAGGCACATTCAAGGATGTTCCTGAAGGTCATAAACTCATTGAGATTGGCGACTACATTAAGGGTATGCCCCTTTTGATTTCGGGAGCCATAAAGATTCTAAGAGAAGATAATGATGGTGACGAATTACTGCTCTATTACTTGGAAAAAGGAGATACTTGCTCCATGACCATGGCCTGTTGCATGGGCGATTCAAAAAGTGAAATCCGAGCCATTACCGAAACCGATAGTAAACTCATCATGGTACCCATCCAAAAAATGGAAGAATGGACCGTAAAATACAAATCCTGGCGCAATTTTGTCTTTAATAGCTATCATGAACGTTTGAACGAACTTCTCACAACTTTGGATAGCATCGCATTTGATAAAATGGACGCACGTCTGATTAACTATCTCAAAGAAAAGGCAAGAATCAACAAAGGAAATATCATTAATAACACCCATCAAGAAATAGCCTATGAACTCCATAGTTCTAGGGTTGTAATTTCAAGACTTCTTAAAAAACTGGAACAGATGGGTTCCATTGAATTGCATCGCAATTATATAAAAATACTGGATTTATAATCCTTTGTAACCAATGTTACTGCATAACCCAATACTGGGAACTAGCTTCGCACCATTAAATATAAAATTTCATGGAATTTCTTCATATCCTAGGTTATGTAAGTGCATTGATAATTGGAATATCCCTCGGCCTCATTGGCGGAGGTGGATCTATTCTTGCTGTACCCGTTTTGGCGTATTTGTTTTCAGTAAATGAAAAAGTGGCCACGGCTTACTCTTTGTTCATTGTAGGGGCAAGTGCTTTGGTCGGAGGATGGAAACAACACTTAAAAGGTTTTGTGGATTGGAAAACCGCCGTTGTATTCGGAATTCCGGCCATAATTGGGGTAACCTTGGTACGACATTACCTTGTTCCTGTCCTACCGGACGTGCTTTTCCATATAGGAAATTTTGAATTTACACGTAGAATGGGAATGTTCGGTCTTTTTGCCATACTCATGATTCCTGCAGCATATTCCATGCTAAAGACCAAAAAGGAAGTTTTAAAAAATGTACAGGGAGAAGTAAAATATAATTACCCATTAATCCTGGCGGAAGGACTTCTGGTAGGAGGTATTACAGGATTGATCGGTGCTGGTGGTGGTTTTTTGATAATTCCCGCCTTGGTCATTTTGGCCAATGTAGAAATGAAGGTTGCGGTGGGTACATCACTTATTATCATCGCCATTAAATCCTTGATGGGTTTCTTCTTGGGAGATGCTATTACGATGGAAATCAATTGGCAGTTTCTACTAATGTTTACGGGACTTTCTTTTTTGGGAATATTCATCGGAAGCTATATAAGCAACTATATTGATGGTAATAAATTAAAAAAAGGTTTTGGTTATTTTATATTGGTCATGGCCGTATTCATTTTTTACATGGAATTCTTCATACCACACTAAAAATTGATAAAAGTCCTTTACCTATCCAGATAGATAGTTTTTTTGTCCTTATGTAACACAAGTCACTGTGTCATTCTTCTTGGATGTCTACTTTTAAAAAGTGAACCATTAAAATTAGCACATCATGAAAGTTGAACAGATTTATACAGGATGCCTGGCACATGCAGCATATTACATTGAAAGTAATGGAGTTGCCGCCGTATTTGATCCCTTAAGGGAAGTACAACCTTATTTGGACCGAGCCAAAAAAGACAATGCCCAAATTAAGTATGTTTTTGAGACACATTTTCATGCCGATTTCGTAAGCGGACACCTAGATTTAAAGAAAAAAGCGGGATCCGAAATAGTCTTTGGACCGGGTGCCAAGCCTGCGTATGAAGCTATCACAGCCGAAGACGGACAAATCTTCGAGGTTGGGGATTACAAGGTAAAGGTTATTCATACTCCAGGCCATACCATGGAAAGTACCACCTATCTTCTAATTGATGAACAGGGCAAGGAGCACGGTATCATTACCGGTGACACCTTGTTTATTGGGGATGTTGGAAGACCGGATTTGGCACAGCACGTAGTTTCTGAATTGACCGAAGAAAAATTGGCCGGTCATCTTTATGATTCGCTCCGTAATAAAATTATGCCCTTAAATGATGATCTCATAGTCTACCCCAACCATGGTGCAGGATCCGCATGTGGTAAAATGATGAGTAAGGAAACCACGGACACCTTGGGGCATCAAAAGAAGGTCAATTATGCGCTTAGGCCGGATATGACCAAGGAAGAATTCATAAAGGAATTACTTACAGGGCTTACTACTCCCCCAGGATATTTCCCCAAGAACGTTTTAATGAATATAAAAGGGTATGAAAGTTTGGACAATATCATGGATAGGGCAACTACCCCCTACTCGCCGGATGCTTTTGAGGCTGTAGCCAATGAAACAGGGGCTTTGGTATTGGATACCAGAAATGCAGAGGATTTTGCAAAGGGCTTTATCCCTAACAGTATCAATATAGGCCTGGAAGGAAGTTTTGCCCAATGGGTAGGTGAAATGATACCCGATATTAAACAGGAAATTCTATTGGTGACCTATGATGGAAAGGAAGAAGAGGCCATCACCCGTTTATCACGTGTAGGCTATGACAATACCGTAGGGTTTTTAAAAGGAGGGTTTGAATCCTGGAAAGATTCCGGTAAGGAGTTTGAAACCGCCAATCGCATTTCCGCCCAAGACCTTGAAGAGGCCATGAGAGATGAAAAACCACTTATTATCGATGTTCGTAAAAAGAGCGAGTACGATTCCGAACATCTTATCGGTGCCATTAATATTCCGCTCAATGAAATCAATCAACATTTGGCAGAATTTCCAAAGGACAGCACCTTTGTATTGCACTGTGCTGGCGGCTATAGAAGTATGATAGCATCCTCCATCCTGAAACAACGTGGATGGCAAGATTTTGCGGATGTCAAAGGTGGGTTTGAAGGCCTTTCCAAAACATCCCTCCCAAAATCGGAATATGTATGTCCATCAACCATGTTATAATAGATGCATGTACAAAAAAGCCCCCGTCGAGGGGCTTTTTTGTTTTAAATACAATGTAACCTTTGTTACCAATTTAGTAAATTACAATTAGTAGTTTTGTACCCATATTAAAACGTGTAATAATGAAAGTTGAGCAAATTTATACCGGTTGTCTGGCACAAGGCGCGTATTACATAGAAAGTAAGGGAGAAGTAGCTATAATCGATCCACTTAGGGAAGTACAACCCTATATAGACAGGGCGAAATCTGACAAAGCAAAAATCAAGTATATTTTTGAAACACATTTTCACGCGGATTTTGTGAGCGGTCACGTCACATTGGCAAAGGAAACAGGTGCCCCAATTGTTTTCGGTCCAAACGCCAACCCAAACTTTGATGCCATCATTGCTGAGGATAACCAGGAATTTAAACTTGGGGAAGTCACCATAAAGGTGCTTCACACTCCTGGGCATACTATGGAAAGTACTACCTACCTGTTAAAGGACAAAGAAGGAAAAGACCATGCCATTTTTAGTGGCGACACTTTGTTTTTAGGTGATGTGGGCAGACCTGATTTGGCTCAAAAAATGGGTGAGTTGACGGAAAAGGATTTAGCGGGTTATCTATACGATAGTCTTAGGGAAAAGATTATGCCTTTGGCGGATGATGTTATCGTGTATCCCGCCCATGGTGCAGGATCTGCCTGTGGTAAGAACATGATGAAAGAAACGGTAGATACCTTGGGCAACCAGAAAAAAATGAATTATGCCCTTAGGGCCGATATGACCAAGGAAGAATTCATAGAAGAGGTTACGGACGGTTTATTGCCGCCTCCCCAGTATTTTCCCTTGAACGTAAAAATGAACAAGGAAGGGTATGAAGATATAGAACAGGTTCTTGAAAGAGGAACAAGGGCATTGTCCCCAAAAGCTTTTGAAGCTGCTGCGAACGAAACAGGTGCTATAGTTTTGGATGTTAGAAATGCTACCGATTTCGCAAAAGGGCATATTCCAAGGTCTATTTTCATTGGTCTTGATGGAAGTTTTGCGCCGTGGGTAGGTGCCTTAATTGCAGACGTACAGCAGCCCATTCTATTGGTTGCACCGGAAGGCTTGGAAGAAGAAGCCATAACCCGTCTTTCACGAGTCGGTTTTGATAATACCCTTGGATATTTGGAAGGTGGTTTCGAAGCATGGAAAAAGGCTGCTATGGAATATGATACCGTAAGTCAAGTTGATGCGGATGAATTGAAAACAGCCATGGAAAACGAGGAAGTAAACGTATTCGATGTTCGAAAGAATAGTGAATATCTATCGGAGCATGTTTTGGAAGCCAAAAACACACCTTTGGATTATTTAAACGACCATCTAACGGAATTTCCTGACAAGGAAACCTTCTTTGTGCATTGTGCCGGGGGCTACAGAAGCATGATTGCGGCTTCCATCTTGAAAAGCCGGGGAATTCATAACCTCATTGATGTTAAGGGAGGTTTTAAGGCCATAAACGAAGCTGGTATTCCCGTTTCTGATTATGTCTGCCCTACTACCCTTTAAAAATTTGTAATTTGATATAAATCAAATACCTTAATAGTGAATTTTTAGTTAGTTAGAGACCCACGGAAGGATTATAAAATTGTTTCTGTGGGTCTTTTTTGTTCTCATTATCCAAGAATAAATTTTTTCACTTTTATATATTTTTTTTCCGCTTATGTAACTCTAGTTACTGTTCACCACATATTTGAATTCTACCTTTACAGTACTATGGTAAAACACTATAGTAACAAAAATCGATTAATATTTAGGGATAGGTATTGATTGAATTGTTTTTAATTGGTTGGTTGTTTAAAGGAGATAGGCCAAAAAGTCTGTCTCCTTTTATAAGTACCAACATTTAAACTTTAATAGTATGTCATTTCTTAGTTCACTATTTGGTTCCAAAAGCACAACGGACAATGGAAACATTGTCATTTTGGACAAAAACGATTATGCAAAGGCCATTTCCTCCAATAAGATTCAATTGGTGGATGTTAGAACTCCCTCGGAATATAACGGTGGACACATTAAAAAGGCCATCAACATAGACTTTTTTAATGCCTCCAACTTTAAAAGCGCTTTTGATAAATTGGATAAAACTCAACCCGTTTACCTATACTGCAGATCAGGAGCTAGAAGCCAGAAAGCGGCCCGAAAACTTGTGGGCATGGGCTTCACCGAAATCTATGATCTACGGGGAGGCTATAATTCCTGGAACTAATAGCATATAAAAACAATCTAGATATGAAAGCAACAGTAGTGGTACAGAATCTTAAATGTGGAGGTTGCGCAAAAACAATTATCGATAAGGTTTCGGAACTTGAGAATGTTTCCGATGTTCATGTGGATGTTGACACATCTTCCGTTTCGTTCGACTACCAAGAATTAGATGATGCCCTTTTGGTCAAACAAAGGCTCAAACAGCTTGGATACCCTTCATTGGATATGAAAAATACCACTGGTTCTATGCTAAAATCCTATTTGAGCTGCGCCAGTGGCAAGATGAAATAAGGTTGCGTTGAGCAACTATAATTTTTTAAACCGATAGTAATACGGTATGCACGATTACCTTTTATCGATTTAACAAATACCATTTAAAAAATGAAAAACCTTCTTACACTAGTCTTCATTCTGATATTGGCCAGTTGCAAAAATTCCGATAAAACGGAAAAACCGGTGTCGCAGTTAAAAAGTGGCAATCTCGATGTCTATCAGGAAAGTATGCTCAAAGGTAAGGAGTTGATGGAGTCCAAATGTTATGTGTGCCATGGTCCCGAAGCATCGGAAGATACGAGAATTGCACCTCCTATGGTAGCCATCAAGGCAAGATATCTTATGGGGAATCCCTCAAAAGAGGAATTCGGTAACGCCATTTGGAATTTTGTTGAAAAACCTTCCATGGAAAAAGGTAAAATGAAGGGGGCCCTTAAAAGATTTGGGGCAATGCCCTATCAGCCTTATTCGCAAGAAGAGATACGACTCATATCCGATTACATTTACGAATTTAAAATAGAAGAGCCGGAGTGGTTCAAAGAACATTGGGAGAAAGGCCACGGCAAAGGTAATTATCAACAACAAGGAAAGGATTTTGATACAAAGTCCAAATCCTATCCAAAATCGGTTAAGGAAATAGGTTTGGAAATGGCTTTGAGCACCCAAAAGGTATTGGGTAAAAACCTGATGGGGAAAATGCAAAAAGAAGGTCCGGTCGCGGCACTTAAGTTTTGTAACGAAAAAGCATATCCCTTAACGGATAGTATGGCTATCGTACACGGAGCCACTATTAAGAGAGTATCGGATAAGGCAAGAAATCCCATGAACCGCGCCAATACCCAAGAGTTAAAATACATCGCATATTTTAAGGAAAGAATCAAAGCCAAGGAAGATTATGAACCTATAAGTGTTGAAATAGGTGACAAGACCAATTTTTACTACCCCATTATAACCAATGATATGTGCCTAAAATGTCATGGTAAAAAAGGAAATGATATAAGTGCCGAGGTCGTTTCCGTACTACAAGAAAGGTATCCAGAAGACGAAGCCATTGGTTATTCAGCTAATGAGGTCAGGGGTATTTGGAGCATTGTTTTAGAAGGTAATAATCACCGTTAGGATTTTTTCTTTCCAAGACCAAATCCCGAAATATTTTGTCCTATAAAATCCTTGGGCATGTCTTCGTCCCCTGGATAGCCTAAGGTAATGGTACCACTTTCCTCAGGTACGTAATTGGTCCTAAAAATATAATCCCAAAGACTAAGACTTATTCCAAAATTTACACCATATCGTTTACCCTCGGGTAAATCATAGGCATGATGGTATAAGTGCATGACGGGGTTATTCAACACATATTTCAAGGGACCCCAGGTAATCTTTATATTGGAATGGTTAAAATGACCTATGGCAATAGCCAAGAAGTGAACAATATAGGCTTGTTCAGGCTCAAAACCACCCAAGATCATTACACCAAAAGTTTTTAGGGGTTTGTATAGGATATTTTCCATCCAATGGTACCGCAAATGAGCGGCGAAGCCCATTTCCTTTACACTATGATGCACCTTATGAAAGTTCCATAAGATTTCATATCGATGCAGGAGAATATGGGTGAACCACTGTACAAAATCCAAAATCAAGAAAAAAACCAATAATTGGGACCAAGATGGCCAAGCTGTAAAATCTATAATAGCCAAACTTTTGGCGGTTATCCCCATATCTCCAAAAAGAAGTTGTAGCATTCTGTAAACACCACTGATAACAATGGCAAAAAGAAAAAAGTTGAAAAACATATAAAAAGCGTCCAACCAGAAATCCTTTCTAAAAATCTTCTGGTCTTTACGCCAAGGAAAGAGAATTTCCAGTCCCCAAACTATCAAAGAAATCAAAATGAGACCCCAAAAATAATTAGTGTACCAGGGTACTTCAAAAATAATAGATTTCCAGGTCCAATTAAAAGTGCCGTTTATGGCATTGATAAAAGCATTTAAATATTCCATTATCCTTCTAATTTTGAGTTCAAATATAAGTTCTTGCCCAATAAGCCTGAGTAACAATTGTTACAGATGAAAACAAACAATATCACTATCTTGTAGATATGATTTTGAGCATACCCTAAACTTAATATGGTAGGTCGAATAAAACGACACAGCCTTACGACAATGGTATGCCAAAACAAGTATGAACCAATAAAACTTTAAATCATGAAAAAAAATATGGGAACTGCGGATAAAACTATCCGGATTATCATTGCGCTGGCCGTATTCGCCCTTTATTACTTCAACGTCATTGGAGGCACCTTGGCATACGTATTAATGGCACTGTCTGTCATATTTCTGTTAACCAGCTTTATTAGCTTTTGCCCTCTTTATACTTTGTTCGGCATTAACACCTGTAGAACAAAACAATAATCATATTTTAACTGCGAAAATGCCGGTTTCCTTAAAGGAAACCGGCATTTTTTATGACCAATTTCATGTTAATTTAAGCCTATGTAACCATTGTTACATTATTCGTAATAATTACCTTATATATTTAACAGGTTGAATAAAAATTAATAAAAATGAGCTCACATCATCAAATTCTGGTTATTGGAGGTGGAACGGCAGGTATTATGGTC
>JAUIGC010000100.1 GCA_030429835.1 Bacteroidia bacterium | reverse complement strand
TTTCCAAACATCCAGTTCCCAAGAAGCAAAAATGCCGGCCGAGTAATCCGTTAAAGGTTCTGGAAATTCTTCCTCCTCCCTAATATTCAGGTTTTTCTCAACGGCACCGTTTCGGGTATATTCACCTACTTTTTCAACCTCCGCGCCGGCCTTTAGATCTATAAAAGGTAAGTACTCCCCTTTTCTTGCCTTTATCTCGTTTTGGGCCACATCAATTTGCCTGAGCATAATGTTCAGTTCCTGATTGTTTACCAAAGCGGTATCTATCAAAGAAATGAGATAAGGGTCCGAAAAAAAATCCCGCCATTGAACATTTGCCGTATTCGTGGTATCCTTGGACATTGTTTGATAACTATCCGGAACACTTTTGTTTTCCTCCATCGACTTTTTGGTCGGGACACAGGAATACAACACCCCCAATAGGATTGTACAGACGAAAAGCGATTTGCTGCCTTTTGTTTTTCTTATATTATTCATCGTCTTTTCTTTTGGTTAATTTTTTCAAGAGTTTTCTCATTTCCCTAAGCGCTGCTTTAGTTTTGCTTTCTTCTTCTGACATTCTCATAAACTCTTCGGAAACGGGTTCAGAGACCTCATCTCTTATAAGGCTTTTGCCCTCGGACATTTTAGCGAAAATGTAGTAAAGTCCGGGTATCACCAAGACTCCTCCGATGGTTCCTATAAGCATTCCACCTAGGGCCGAACCACCAATGGTTCTGTTTCCAATGGCTCCTGCCCCTGTGGCTACCACTAGTGGAATAAGACCGGCAATAAAAGCAAACGAGGTCATAAGGATAGGCCTAAATCTGGCCCGGGAGCCTTCAATGGCCGCTTCAAGGACTGTAGCGCCTTGCCTGTGCTTCTGCACGGCAAATTCCACGATCAATACCGCATTTTTACCCAAAAGCCCAACCAGCATAATTACACCGATCTGTGCATATACGTCATTGGCCAAGCCCATGAATTTCAATAAGGCAAAAGAACCAAATACACCCACGGGTAAAGAGAGTATAACCGCGAACGGCAATAAAAAGCTTTCATATTGGGCTGCCAAAACGAAATACACGAAAATGAGCACTACTATAAAAATGTAAAGCGATTCATTTCCTCTATTCGCTTCGTCGAAAGAAAGACCCTCCCAGGCAATATCGTAGCCACGAGGTAAGGACTCAGCGGCTACTTCCCTGATGGCATTAATGGCATCCCCTGTAGTATAACCGGGGGCGGGAAGTCCATTTATAGTTGCTGAATTGTATAGGTTATACCGCGTAATTTCGTTGGGACCCAACTTTTTTTCCAAGCTCATGAACGCCGAGTAGGGTACCATTTCCCCTTCTTCATTCTTTACGAACAGTTTTTCCAAATCCGAAGGAAGGGCCCTGTACTCTGGAGCTGACTGGGTATATACCTTGAAGAACCTTCCATAAAGTATAAATCCCTGTTCGTAGGTACTACCTATAAGAATATTGAGGTTTTCCATGGCTTTTCCAATGGAAACTCCTTTTTGCATGGCAATCTTATTGTTTATTTTCAGTTCATACTGCGGATAGTTTGCCGAGAAGAAAGAGAAGAGACCGGTCAATTCCTCACGTTTGCCCAACGCATCCATGAAATCATCATTAATCTTCCCGAATGCTTGATAATCTGTTGAGTTGGTCTTGTCCAATAAACGCATGGAGAAACCTCCGGAAGATCCAAATCCGGGTACGGCAGGAGGTTCAAAATACTCAATCCTAGCCCCAAGATTTTGGGTTTCTTCCTCCAATTCTTCCATAATTTCGTGAACGGAATGATGACGTTCTGACCATGGTTTTAAGTTGATCAAACAGGTACCAGCATTGGAACCCCTACCTTCTGTCATAATTTCATAACCAGCCAAAGAAGAAACCGATTCCACACCTTCTGTTTCTTCACATATTTTCTGAAGTTTACGGGCAACTTCATTGGTACGCTCCAAGGTAGAACCCGGAGGTGTCTGGATAATGGCATAAATCATTCCTTGGTCTTCGTTGGGGATAAATCCTGCGGGAAGCGATTCATTGGTAAAGAATATACCAACGCAAAAAGCGATAAGTATTCCAAAGGTGACGACTCTTCTCGCCACGATTTTGTTTAATAGCCCAACATAACCTCCAGTAAGACGTTCAAAACCTTTGTTGAACCAGTCAATAAATTTGTCTACAGGGGATTTTCTTTTTTTACCATGGTTGTTCTTAAGCATGATGGCACAAAGAACAGGTGTAAGGGTCAAGGCCACCACTGCCGAGATTACAATAGACCCAGCCATGGTTATGGAAAATTGCCGATAGAATACCCCAACAGGCCCCGTCATAAATGAAATAGGGATAAAAACGGATACCATAACCAAGGTAATGGCAATAATGGCTCCACCTATTTCTCCAAGTACCTCTTTGGAAGCCTTAAAGGGATTTAGTTTTTCCTCCTCCATTTTTACGTGAACGGCCTCCACCACTACAATGGCGTTATCCACCACGATACCAATCGCCAATACCAAGGCAAACAGGGTAATCAGGTTGATGGAAAGGTCAAATAACTGCATTACGAAGAATGCCCCGATCAAGGATACGGGTACTGCTATAATTGGAATAAGAGTAGACCGCCAGTCGCCCAAGAATAAGAATACCACAATGGCCACCAAGATAAAGGCATCCCTTAAGGTATGGAGTACCTGTTCAATGGAAGCATCCAAGAAGTTGGCCACATCGTAGTTGATACTATAATCCAATCCCGGGGGTAATTCTTGTTTAAGGTCTACCAATTTGGCCTTCACTTGATCTATAACATCCTTCCCGTTACTTCCTAAAGTCTGTTTTAAGATAATGGAAGCGGAAGGATGTCCGTCCAGATTGGAATAGATATCAAAGAATTCACTTCCCAGTTCAACATCTGCAATATCTCCTAAGGTAATCGTTTCCCCTTCGGCATTGGCCCTAACAATAATCTCTTTGTATTGTTCTGGCTGGTTGTACCTACCTACATAGGTAAGAACATATTCCAATGACTGGGACCTTATACCGGAACTTTGTCCTAATCGTCCTGGGCGTGCAATAATACTTTGGTCTTGCATGGCCTCCATCACCTCTTCGGCCGAAACATTATACGCGCGCATACGGTCCGGTTTTAGCCAAACCCGCATGGCATATTTTCGGCTACCCAATATTTGGGCACTTGCAATACCATTTATACGCTGTATTTCAGGAATGATTTTGGTATACGCATAGTTGTACAGGAATTTTTCGTCATTTTTGCCATTCTTGTCAAATAGGTTGACATACATAAGCATACTGGGCTGAACGGGAGTAATTACTACTCCCTCTCTCTGAACCAGTTCGGGTAGGTTTGGCATAACCTGGTCTACCCTAGTCTTTACCATTACAACCGCCCTATTGGGATCCGTTCCGGGTTCAAAGATGACACGTACGGTTCCTTCACCGGCACTGGTAGCATCAGAAGCCAAATAGCGCATCCCCTGGACACCATTGATGGCCGTTTCCAAAGGAATTAGGGTAGAGTTTACCAATACATCGGCACTTGCCCCGGGATAAGCAATGAAAATATTAACCGTTGTAGGGGCAATTTCGGGGAATTGGGATATGGGCAATTGTTTGATGGCCAAAAGGCCTGTGAAAACTATCATAACCGATATGACAATAGCCAACACCGGTCTTTTAATAAATTTTTTGAACATTTTTTTGGAATTTGTGGGTTACCTATTCGGTATATAAGGATAGATTACCGATCACGGATTTTGGGTCGATAAATTCAGTCTCGATTTCATCACCGTCCTTAACCATTCTTATACCATCAAGAATTATTTTTTCATTCCCTGTAAGACCTTTTTCTATCAGGAATAAATCCGGTAATTCCCCTCCAATGGAGATTTCTGTTTGATGGACCTTACCTTGATCATCCACTACAAAAACGAACTTTTTGTCCAAGACCTCAAAGGTTGCCTTTTGGGGTATGATCATAGCATCTTTAAAAGGAATGGTCATTAAAACACTACCGGTTTCACCATGCCTTAATATTTTATCGGGATTTGGAAAAGTGGCCCTAAAGGCAATATTTCCAGTTTCATTGTTGAACTCACCTTCTATGGTCTGTACAATTCCATCTTGGTTAAAGCGCTTATTATTGGCCAGTAAAAGACCAACCGTCTTTTTCTCGTCTTTGTCCTTGCTCATGATATAATCGAGGTATTCAGCTTCTGGAACATTGAAATAGACCCACATTTGGGAGTTGTCCGATAATGTGGTTAGAAGCTCTCCTTCATCGAGCAAACTACCTTCCCTAACATGGAGGTGGTCCATGATACCATCAAAAGGGGCCCTAACATCTGTAAAACCCAAATGCGTCTGCGCAAGGGCAACTTCTGCCTTTGCCTTTTCCAAAGTGGCCTTGGCCATTGACAGTTCGTTTTCAGAAACTACATTTCCATCTGCCAGTAGTTGGGTATTCTTAAGTTCTATTTCTGCAATTCTAGCCTCCGCCTCTGCCTTTTGTAAATCGGCTTGGTAAACGTTTGGCATTATATTGAACATTCTTTGTCCTTTTTTTACATATTGACCTTCATCAACATGGATTTCATTGAGATATCCTTTTTCAAGGGCCCTTAATTCAATATGTCTTATGGAGTGTATTTGCGCTACATAATCTTTGGTTATTGATGTATCTTTTACAATGGGAGATGTGACCAAAAACTGGGTTTCCTCCTTATGTGATTCTTTTTTATGGTTACAACTAGTTAGGCCTAGAACTAAGCAAAGACCTGCAATCATGGGGATTCTCCTCATAATTTTATTTTTAGAAAATTGGGTTATACTTTGTGTAATTGAAGTGCCTGTCAAGTTGTATTCCCAAAAAAGAATACTTGTTTTAGAAAGGCTGAACTTAAATATGGCCTAACCTAGAGCAGTGGGTGGCCGGGGAATATTCTATAGTCTAAATACTTGAAACCTAATGTATCTTCTGTAAGGGAATATTGTACCTGATACATTTAGCAGGTGGTTGGAAACCCTTGATGAGTACACGGAAAACCCATCCAAGTTTGTATGGGCATAAGATGGGGAGTTGCTTCCACTATACTTGGAATTTTCTGTTGGTATAGTGTGCCTTATTTCCTCCTCCTGTTCTTCACTTTCGGCAACTTCCACAGCGAGCTTCTTATCGCCCGAAAGAGGATAAATGCCAACACTGGCATGTTGATTGGTATCGTTAAATTGTAATAAGGTCTCGGTAAAATTTGAAGAGTTGGTATCCTCGACCTTTAAATTTGAATGAACAAAGTACAGCCCACATAGCAACGTAAGCGTCAATGGCAAAGCATATCTGTAAAATCTTTGTTTCATTTCGCTGGCGAAATTAAATCAAGAAAAAACTGTTAACAAAAAGTGTTTGTTAAAAAATTCCAAAAATCGTTAGAAAAACGATTGTTTCTGTTTAAGGGGCATTTTTTTGCTCTATTGGTAATAAAGTATCTGAAAATTAGCGATTAATAGGTCGATTCACAAGGCTGAAAATCGTTTTTTTAAATTGGAAGCCTTGAAAAAATGGGTTTTTGGTGCCTGATTTTCATTCTTGGTAAGATTTTTATATTTGATAAAACAACCTAATACGAATGTAAAATGAAATCAGTTTGGCTAAATCTGCCTGTAGGCAATATCGAAGCATCCAAGGCATTTTTTAAACAAATTGGATTTAGGGAAAATCTAATGCACGCCCAAGCCGATCATATGGCCAGTTTTTTAATTGGGGAAAACGATTTTGTTTTAATGCTCTTCCCTGAATACGCATTTCAGCATTTTACCCAGACAGCGATTTCGGATACGAGTAAAGGTTCTGAAGTCTTGATCAACTTGGATGCGCAAACTAGAATGGAGGTTGATGAAATGGCAGATAAGGTCAAGAAAGCGGGAGGGAAAGTATTTGCGGAACCCTCTGAGGTAGATGGTTGGATGTATGCTATGGGTTTTGCGGACCTTGATGGTCACAGATGGGCCATGCTGTACATGGAAATGGATAAAATGCCAAAATAAACACAGCTATTAGAAGCTTTTCCAAACTAGGCATTAACAAAAAAAGCCTTCAATCTCTTGAAGGCTTTTTGCGGTCTGGACGGGACTCGAACCCGCGACCCCCTAAGTGACGGGCAAATTAGTTCTTGGTTTAATATGCTAACCACCAAGGTCCTTACTTAATGAAGGTTAGACAAAGTAATGCTGGTGCTTTCCCCTTGGTAATTCGGATTATATACAACAGAAAAACCACTTATCTTCCTTTGGGCGGTATATAAAAGGGCAATTAAATTGGGATTAGCAAAGGAAGAACACAATCCCTGAAACGGATATCAAGTTATGTTTTGCGGGTCGCAAAACTGTCTACTTCTATGAAGTGTATTTTGTGGATCGGGGGAAAACTACATTGATGTGAGCTTGATAACTCACATTTTTATTAAGAAAGGGAAACTTCAACTACTAGTTGGTGATAATAATTCGGTAATGTACTAATCCAAATTAATAAAACTAATTTTTTTTAGCTGACTGATTCCCATTTGATAAAATGGTTAAAGTAGGATAGGACTTGATGTATTCCTTTAAGATTTACTAACAATCAATTAATGTTTAATAATTACTAATAGTAAATATTAGATGGATATTTGGGCAAAAATTTACTATTTGTAAATTATTTTTGCATGAGTAGGTCAATTTTTAAGGGAAATCATGGAATATTGTTCAATGGGGCATTCGCATCTTTTGGTCTTTATTTTTGTATGTATGCTTTCAGAAAGCCTTTTACAGTAGCTACTTTTGAAAATGTATCACTTTTTGGGATAGACTATAAAATATTATTGATACTAGCTCAAGTGATTGGATACATGTTGTCTAAATTTATTGGGATAAAAGTAGTTTCAAGCTTACGAAATAATCAAAGAAAGGGGTATCTAGCCATCATGATACTAATTGCTGAAATTACCTTGATTCTTTTTGGTTTATTGCCAAAACCTTTAAAAATTGCAATGCTTTTGTTTAACGGCCTTTCTCTGGGTATGGTCTGGGGAATCGTTTTCTCCTATTTAGAAGGCAGAAAGATTACCGAAGTTCTTGGTATTATTTTATGCTCCAGTTTTATTGTTTCCAGCGGAGCGGTCAAGTCTGTGGGTCTCTGGCTTATGAATACTTTTGATACGAATCAGTATTGGATGCCTGCGGCAACAGGAGCTCTTTTTTTGATTCCTTTTTTTATTTTTTTGTTCTTATTGGAAAAACTGCCTCCCCCAACAGAGGAGGATAGGAAACTCAGAAAAGAGAGGGTGCCCATGAACAGTTCGGACAGGCGAAAACTGGTTGGACAATTTTTTCTTCCATTAGTGGTATTGGTGATTTTTTATACAGCGCTAACGGCCCTAAGGGATTTTAGGGATAATTTTTCGAGGGAACTATGGGATAGTATAGGATTCCAGGGAGATGCCTCAATTTATACCTTAAGTGAAATCCCTATAGCCGTTTTTGTTCTTCTAATTTTGGGATTGTTTGCATATGTCCGTCATAACTTCAAGGCTTTCGTTGGGTTTCATTATGTAATGTTGGGCGCCGTTTTATTATCCGGTGTTGCCACCATGTTGTTCCAATACGGTAGAATTTCACCTGTTTTATGGATGGTAACCGTTGGATTTGGTCTGTATGCCTGCTATGTTCCCTTCAACTGTATCTTTTTTGATCGTATGATAGCAACTTTTAGAATTAGGGGAAACGCCGGATTTTTAATCTATATAGCTGACTCCTTTGGATACCTAGGGAGCATGGGTGTTTTACTGTATAAAAACTTCGGTCAGGCCAATATTTCATGGTTGCAATTCTTTATATGGGGAATATATGGCATTGTCCTTTTGGGTGTTTTTTCCATTATTGCATCCCTATTTTATTTCAAAAAGAAATATCACAAAAACAAATCGGAATATCAATTACATATTATCTGAACACATGGCTGAAAAGGATTATGATTTAGTAGTCGTTGGTGGGGGTGTATTGGGAACCTTTCACGCTTATCATGCAGGGAAAAAGGGATTGAAGGTGGCGATTTTGGAAAAAGATTCGTTTTCAAATGGAGCAACTGTCAGGAACTTCGGTCAAGTAGTTCCTTCTGGAATGAATACCAAATGGCAATCCTATGGGCGTAAAAGTTTAAAAATTTATAAAAAAATTCAATCCAAGTTCGATATTTCGGTTAGACAGGAAGGTTCCATATACATAGCTTCCAATGAAGAAGAAGTTGCTTTATTGGAAGAATTGAAAGAAATAAATAGGGCAAATGAGTACACCTCAATTTTGTTTACAAAGGAACAATGCCTACATAGATATCCTGGTCTAAGAGCGGACTACGTAAAGGCCGGTCTTTTCTTTCCTGAGGAAATTACGGTGGAGCCACGGGTAATGATTGCCAAAGTTCAAAAGTATCTTGTAAAAAAGGGTGTCGACATTTTTTATAATTCCAAGGTCATCGAATGCAATTCCTTGGGAGACCAAGTGGGTGTGTACCTGGCTGATGGGCGAACCTATTCTTCCAAAAAAATAATCATATGTAATGGGAGCGATTTTAAAACTTTGTTCCCTAAAGTATTCGCCAGTAGCAATATGGAAGTTTCAAAACTTCAGATGATGTGTACGAAACCACAGGGTAATTTTAAAATTCCCGGTTCTATATTAACCGGTCTTTCCATAAGAAGATATGAGGCGTTTGCAGAATGTCCTTCTTACTTAAAAACAAAATCCAATGAACCCTCCGATTCCTTTGAAAAAAAATGGGGCATACATATACTTTTCAAACAGGCTACGGATGGAAGTGTTATTTTGGGGGATTCACATGAATATGCCGATGCCGATAAAATTGATGACTTGGGCTTTGACCTAAATATGGAAATCGATGAGTTCATTCTTACCAAAGCCAAACAAATATTTGATTTGCCAAATTATAAAATAGCCCAACGCTGGTATGGAATGTACTCACAGTGCAAAAATTCCGATATCTTTCAAACCACAATAGATGGAAATATTCATATAGTCACAGGTATTGGAGGTAAGGGCATGACCGGGAGTGCCGGATTCTCCAAACATAACATTAACCAAATATTCAATTTCTAAACATGCAAAAAATTATATTGGCCGTATTCGATATGGCCGGTACGGTCGTAAATGAAAACAATGTCGTTTATAAAACTTTACAAAAGGTCATTAATTCCGCTGGTTATAACAATTCATTGGATTTTGTTTTGGAACATGGAGCAGGAAAGGAAAAGCATCAGGCTATTAAAGATATACTTAAGGCAAGGGAAGGCAAAAACAATGATTCTTTAGCAGCTTCTCTTTTCGTGAATTTCAAAAAAGAGTTAAAGCTAGCTTATGAAAATCTAGAAGTGTCAAGTTATTCAGACGTGGAGGCTTTAATGATCGATTTAAAGAATAAAGGATTAAAAATTGCATTAAACACTGGGTATGATACAAAAACTGCTCAATCTCTCTTGGACAAAATGGGTTGGGTTCAAGGAAGGGAATATGATGTATTGGTAACGGCCGACGATGTTGAAAACGGGAGACCCAATCCAGATATGATTCTCAAGGCCATGGAATATTTCGAAATTATGGATGCGTCTAAAGTTTTGAAAGCAGGTGACTCCATTATTGATATTGAGGAAGGGAAAAATGCCAATTGTGGAATAACGGTAGGCGTTACCACAGGAGCACATACAAGGCAACAATTAGAAAGTGCCAATCCTACGTATGTCCTGGACCAATTGATCGAATTAAAAAGTATCTTGGTTTAAATGAAGAAGTAGATGACCAGCATTTTAGCCGACACTTTGCTCCGGTTTATGGGAACATGCGGAATACGGCCATCGAAGAAAATGGCATCTCCTTCGTACAGGGTCACTTCAGAATCGTCTATCACATAAACACATTCTCCAGAAAGCATATATTTATACTCATAGGCATCGGTTACGACCTTGTCTCGTTTGGAGTTTGGATGAACCTCCAATAGAACCGTTTCAAATCCCATACTGTTCAGTTGTTTTCCAAATATATGGGTATAACTGAAACCGATGGCTTCGTCCTCCTTTTCTATAATGGAGTTTTCCCCCTTTCGGGTAACCATAAATTTGGCTCCGTTGGATTGGGGCATACCACTAAAGAAATCGGTCACCTCAATGTCCAACGAATCGATGATTTTTAAAAGAACGGGTAGCGAGGGGATGGTTCTCCCATTTTCTACCCTAGAAATAAGCCCTGCGGTTACACCGGCCTTGTTGGCAACATCGCTGATAGTACTATTGCCCGCTTTCCGGATTTCCTTGATTCGCTTACCAATACCTATTAAATAATCCTCCATTGAAAATTGATATAATACAAACATACTATAAAATCGTTTTTGCATTAAAGTTTACAGGAAACCTATGGTGTAGGTTGATTGCCAAGGAATTTACATTCTAATAACATTTTGAATATTTGTAAATAATGTTAAGCTAACTATTAGCTAAGATATAGAGTAAAATAGTAGCAATAGCTTAATGTAATTAATTGTTCACGTTAACTATTCATTTGGATATTTGTTGCGTATTAATTAACCAAAGTTTACAAATACGAAAAAATGAAAAGAACACTATTACTTACCCTATTTGTAATTTTTGCAAGTATGGTGGCCCATTCCCAGAGAACTATAACGGGAACGGTGTTGGATGAAAGTCAAGTACCATTGCCAGGGGCTACCTTGGTTATTAAGGGTACTTCCAACGGAGTTGCGACCGATTTTGATGGTAATTTTGAAATTGAAGTTACCAACGGGAACGAGGTTTTAATGGTATCCTATATAGGATACGTAGCACAGGAAGTCAATGT
>JAUIGC010000099.1 GCA_030429835.1 Bacteroidia bacterium | reverse complement strand
TTCGTTCAAATTATCATCTAGGATGGCATCTCCCAATTCATACGTTTCCTCAATGGTCAAATGTCTGAGGCTTTCCATGGTTTGCTTTTTATCCCATGGGCATTGTTCACGCAACTCTTCCATAATGGTTAGCAAACGATCAAATGCCTTTAATTGTTCTTCCCTGGTATTCATTCCATCCGTTTTCGCAAAAGTACGAATCTCTTCACATAGGGGATGTTGTTAATTTTATTACCTTAGAAGACTCCGATTATTATATTGGAATTGAATTAAAACCACTATCAAGATTAATGAAAAGAAGAAATTTTTTAGTCCGCTCGTCTCTATTTTCCGCAGGTACCATGCTATTGCCATCCCTAAGTTTTGCCTCTGAGACAACTCAAAAATTCGGGGTACAACTCTATAGTTTTAGAGATGAAATGGCCAAGGATCCCTTGGGAACCCTTGAGCAAATCGCCGCTATTGGGATCAAGGAAATTGAGTCGGCCAAAAGTAGTAAAGGACATTATTACGGTCTATCCCCAAAAAGTATGAAACAGGCCTGCGAGGATTTGAGTATGACATTGGTAAGTGGGCATGTTCATTTAGACAAGGATTTTGAAAAGACCATGGAGGAAGCCGTTGCCTCCGGTCAGGACTACTTAATATGCTCGTCCATGCCCTCTAATGGACAAACCGTGGATAATTACAAAAAGGTAGCGGAGGAATTCAACAAAGCAGGGGAAGCCTGTCAAAAACTGGGCATCAAATTTGGCTACCACAACCATGAATACGAATTTGAATCGGACCAAGACCAAGTACTTTACGATGTGCTCATGGACCATACCGAACCGGATTTGGTGCATATGGAACTCGATTTGGGTTGGGTCGTTGTCGCCGGTAAGGACCCCTTGGATTATTTTAAGAAATATCCAGGTAGATTCCCGCTTTGGCATTTAAAGGATATGGACATGACCAAAAAGAAAAGCACCGAATTTGGTAAGGGTGGTTTGGATATCAAGGCCATGATGAAAAATCAGGAGTTGTCCGGAGTAAAACACATTCTAATTGAACAGGAGGAATATGCCAGTACCCCTTTGGAAAGCATGCAACACAATATGGATTTTCTTAACAACCTTTAGATGTCAAAACAATACATTCTCGGACTAACGTTACTATTGGCGTTTTTCACGGCCTGCAAAAATCAGGAAAAGACCTCCTATGATATCGTGATTCGGAATGGCCAGATTTTGGACGGTTCCGGCAAATCAGCTTTCATTGGTGATATTGCCATTAACGCCGATACCATTGCTGCCATAGGTAAACTGGATAAGGCTCAAGGAAAACAAGAAATCGATGCCACGAACCTTGCCGTTGCCCCGGGCTTCATCAACATGCTAAGTTGGGCGAATGTGGCCTTATTGGAAGACGGACGTTCTCAAGGGGACATACGACAAGGAGTAACTTTGGAAGTACTTGGGGAGGGTTCATCCATGGGACCATTGAGCGAAGAAATGAAAAAAGACATGAAGGAAGGTCAGGGCGATATCCAATATGATATCCCGTGGACATCCCTTGGGGAATATTTAAACTATTTGGAAGAAAAGGGAATATCCACCAATGTGGCTTCCTTTGTTGGGAATGCCACCTTACGGGAATATGCCATCGGCATAGAAAAAAGACCTCCTTCCCCAGAAGAAATGGAAACCATGAAAAAGCTCTTGCGCCAAGGAATGGAAGAAGGAGCCATGGGGCTCTCCACCTCATTGATTTATGTTCCTAGCGGGCATGCCCAAACTGATGAGATTGTTGAATTGGCAAAGGTTGTTTCGGAATATAATGGTATGTACATTTCCCATATCCGGGATGAGGAAGGCGGACTTTTGGAAGCGGTAGATGAATTGATTACCATATACAGAGAAGCAAAGCTCCCTGCGGAAATTTATCACTTTAAGGCATCGGGAAATGCCAATTGGCATTTGTTGGACAGCGCCATCTCCATGGTAAACAATGCCAGGAAAAATGGGTTGGATATTACCACGGATATGTATATGTATAATGCAAGTTCTACAGGTCTTAACGTTGTATTGCCGGCTTGGGCCAAAGAAGGCGGACACAGTTCCACCATTTCGTTGATGGAAAATCCGGCCACCCGAAAAAAAATGATGGATGAAATCGACTTTCATGTACCGCCAGAAAATATCCTGCTGGTAGGGTTTAGAAATAAGAAACTTCGGAATCTCATTGGAAAGACATTAGCAGAGGTTGCCGAGGATAGACAAAAATCGGCCAACGAAACCCTCGTAGATCTTATCTATGAAGATGATAGCAGAATTCAGGTGGTTTACTTTTCGATGTCCGAGGATAACGTCAAGAAAAAATTGAAACTTCCCTACATGAGTATTTGTTCCGATGCAGGTTCTTATACCACGGCGGGAGTCTTTCTCGAGCAAAGCACACATCCACGGGCCTATGGCTCCTTTGCCCGACTATTAGGTCATTTCGTTCGCGAAGAACAAGTTATCCCATTGGAGGAAGCTATTTACAAATTAACTACCCTACCGGCCACCAATTTAAAATTGAAAAAAAGAGGCGCGATAAAGGAGGGGTATTTTGCGGATGTTGTCGTCTTCGACTCAAACACCATCAAGGCAAACGCTACGTTTGAAGAACCCCACCAGTATGCCACGGGTATGAAACATGTATTCGTCAACGGCGGACACGTACTTAAGGATGGGGAACATACCGGTACTTTTTCAGGTAGGTTCGTAAAAGGTCCGGGTGCAACGAATTAAAATTTAAACAAATACTATAATTATTTACTAATAGATGAAAACCATAAATGTATTTTTAGCTTTACTTCTTTTGAATTCCTGCATTACCGCTCAGGACATTGTCGAAGAGGGAGCATCACTTACCCTGGTGTCCGAGGAATTTGAATTTACCGAAGGTCCGGCAGTGGATAAGGAGGGAAATATTTTTTTTACGGACCAGCCCAATGACCGAATCGTAAAATGGGACGCTAAGACCAATACAGTTTCCGATTGGATGCACCCAAGTGGAAGGTCCAACGGACTCTATTTTGATCATCAGGGGAATCTGATATCCTGTGCCGATGAAAAAAACCAATTATGGAAGATTGATCCGGAAAAGAACATTACGGTACTTGTAGAAAAATTTGAGGGGAAATTTCTGGGTGGGCCCAATGATGTATGGGTAGACCCAAAAGGAGGAATATACATTACCGATCCCCTTTACAAAAGAGATTGGTGGAAAGATAGAACACCTGAGGTAGAGAAAAGACGCGTTTACTATCTAGCGCCTGGAAGTAATACACTAACCATAGTAGAGGAAGACTTGGTTATGCCCAATGGTATTGTTGGTTCCAAGAATGGCAAAAAGTTATTTATCGCGGATCCAGGTGATAAAAAAACATATGTTTATAAAATCAACAAAGACGGAAGCCTTTCTGACCGGGAACTTTTTTGTGAAATGGGGTCAGACGGTATGACACTGGACAACAAAGGCAACCTTTACCTAACCGGCAATGGAGTCACCGTCTTTAATAAATCAGGAGAAAAAATAAAACATATAAAGATTCCAAAAGGATGGACTGCCAATGTTACCCTTGGTGGCCCCGATAGGGACATTCTATTCATAACCGCATTGGATGCGGTCTATACCTTGAAAATGAAGGTTAAAGGAATAAACTAATCCATTAAAAATCTTATCATGGCCTGGAAAAACCTATTTGACAAAAAAGAATCCGAAGAAACCATTGAACGTATACATAAGCTTACTCCTGAGACACAGCCTAACTGGGGTAAAATGAATGTATCCCAAATGTTGGCGCACTGCAATGTGGCCTATGAAACCACCTTTACGGACAAATACCCGAAGCCAAAAGGCTTTAAAAAGTTCTTGATTAAGCTAGTCGCTAAAAAAGCAGTTGTGGGACCAAAACCATACAAAAGGAATGGTCCTACATCGCCCATTTTTGTTATCAGCGATGAAAGGGACTTTGAAAAAGAAAAAGAACGCCTGATCGGATATATCCAAAAAACCCAGGAATTGGGAGCCGATTATTTTGATGGGAAGGAATCCCATGCTTTTGGTCCATTAACCAAATCTGAATGGAACGTCCTATTTTCAAAACATTTGGACCATCACCTACAGCAGTTTGGGGTCTGATTTTCAATTATTGTTTTTCGTAGACATAGCTTAAAACTCCGGGCAGGCTTTCTCCCTTACTTTCTGTGAGCACGCTCCCATTTAAAGTTAGCGTATTAAAATTGAAGTCGTTAAGATTCAGTTGATTGTTTTGAAAAATATAATTACCTGAGTAAGAAAAAGAAGAAGCGCATTGTACGGCATAAAAATCACCGGTAACCGGTGTTATATTTAGACCTGTTAAGTTAAGGTTCCAAGTATTATCCTCACTTATAGTTAAGACTCCGGTCAGGCACGGTAACTCTTCCACCATATTTGTTGAAAATGTTCCATCCTCATTTGGGTCTTGTGGGATACTTATATTCACCTCGGTTAGATTCCAAGTCCCTACCACTAAAGAATTGTCTACGGGTGTAGTTCCGCCATCATCCGATGAACATGAATAGAGTACAATAAAAAGACTAATGGCAAAAAAAGGTTTTAAGAATTTCATATCTGACTTTTAGGTAATATCATAAAATTTGAACAAATAAAAGATTCTTAGTATTAATTTAACATAGTTAAAAATAACCTACTTGACCAGATCGAACATTCTCGTGTATTTAATGATAAAACTATTATTAAGCGGGTCACCATCACGTAAGTTATAATTATAAACTAAAAACAATCCCGTATTGGCTCGCTCCAGCCAACCAAACCTTATATTGGCGGCCCACAGTTTATCCGAAGTATTATGTTGTATCAAACCTTGTAAATAAACATTAGGTTTGAAAGAATAGGACAGTTGCGTCCGAAGGATATTCGCGGTAAAATCCCCAAAGGGCAATTGAAAGTTATTGTATTGAAAAGTAACTTCAGAATTAAAACGATCACCTATGCGATAGGCCGCAGTAATGTTCTCTACATACCTGGTACCCCCAAAGGAACCGCCAATTACCGATCGTAAATTCACGGAAAAGGGTTTGCTCCTATTCGTAAAAAAAACAATTTGTGATTCCACATGATCATAACTTCCCGGTTGAACAATTACGTTGTTCCCTCGAGAAATATCAAAAGGAAAAACAACACCTTCCTTGGTCACATTCACCCCAGTATGGAGTTCGGTGCCGCTTTTCCACTCAAAGTGATTGTCCAAATGAAGAAAACTTGTTTCTAAAAAGCCATCAAAATTCCAATATCCCCTGTAGGATATGTGCGGCCTGTATTCCAAAATTTTCGAATTGGGATTTTTGGGTCGTAAATGATAAAGAACTAGTCCCTCGGGCTTTTTGAATGCCGAACGCAGCAAAAAACCAACTTCCGGATTAAAGCCTTGTCCTACTTCCGTATACGCTGCCCTTAACTCCCAATTGTTCCAATTGTAATCTCCTTGTATCTTAAAGGAATTTGCGTTTATAGTATCATTGGGATCCGAAGTATGGGCAAAAAAACCAGTCATACGCGCTTTACTTCCCAATCCCAGTTTACCGTCCAAAGCAAGGGTCCTATTAAAATCATCCGATTGTAATCCCTCCTTATTGATGATGGCAGCACCCAAAGCCGTTCTCCCCTTGAACTCATGGTTGACCCTGGCAACGGTAAAATTATTGGCCTCAACCCCAACGTCGGACACTTCCTCGGTCCACATACTCAATAGCCCCACGTTTGTCCTATTCAGTTTACCTGATAGCCTTGCACCTCCTATAATAGGAACAATATTCCCATTTTCACCTATACCGATACGTCTGCTAAAGAAAAGATCAACTTCCCCGGGGCTACCCACACTGAACAATCCTGCATTTTCCAAAAAGAAAGGACGCTTTTCAGGAAAAAATAGGTTAAAACGGTCTAGGTTTACTTGTTGGTCATCCACTTCTACCTGTGCAAAATCGGTATTGTATGTCAAATCCAATGTTAAACTTGGAGTTATGCTATACTTGATATCTCCCCCCGCATCAAATCTATAGTTGGATTTTGCGTCGATTACAGTATTATCCTTGGAAACACTGCCCAATACATAGGGTATGACCTTAAGATTTCCTGGACTTCGCAAATCCAATCCCGTTAATGTCCCGGCCAGGGATAACCTTTTAATATCCAAGCCAAGAGGAATGGGAGACCAATATGCGATTTCATTCGATTTTCTAATATTTCTTCTAAAATTTATACCCCAGTCCTTTCCGGACTGGAAACGAAGCGTCCTAAGCGGAATAGCAAATTCTGCACTCCAACCATAATCCCCAACACTCGCCTTTACTTCCCATGACCCGTCCCAATTCAAATTAAAGCCACCTATAGTTCCACCTTGTTGTCTATTGACATTGTTATTCCCTTGCCCTTCATTATCCACTTGTGCATCATATTCCACCCCTAAAGAGTTGGTGCCGAAAACAAAACCATTCTGACCATCCTTATAAGTGTCCAAAATAAATACAAAAGCATCCGTATTGTCCAAATCGGCATCTCTTCTAGCATCTGAGACCACTAAATTATTGGGTCGGGAATCATAACAGACAACAGATAAAAAAAAGGTTTCTGAAGTATAAGCAATCCTAATTTCCGTTTTTTCCGATGCTGGACTACCAAAATTTGGCTGTGTCTGTGTCAGGTTTCCAAAAGGTTCTATGGATTGCCAAATTGGATCTTCCATAACAAGGCCATCAATTATAGGCTCCTCACCAATAGCTATTGCCAAGGCCTTTGGTCTGGAATAATCACTGTTTTGGGAACACAATAGGTTAGCGTTCACAAGTAAAAAGAGGAAGACTAGGCTCTTAATTAATTTGTTCATTGTTGGCATTTGGTCGGTTATGATTAAAGACCAATATACTACATTTTGTTTGGTGATTTATATACGCTAAGTGGAGCTGTTGTTAGAAACACAAAATTAATTTTGTGTGAAATCTTCGTAATACAAGTAAAGACTTTCAAAATCCATTTATCCATCTATTTTTTTTATCTTTTACCTCTTAAACCAACCCATTATGACAGCGTATATTTTTGAATTTATTGGAACAGGAATGCTTATTCTCATCGGTAACGGTGTCGTGGCAAACCTAGTATTAAAGGGCACCAAAGGTTCGGATAGCGGTTGGGTAGGTATTTCCCTCGCTTGGGGAATTGCCGTGTTTATTGGGGTGTTTATATCTGCGGATGTAAGCGGGGCCCATTTAAACCCTGCGGTAACGATAGGTCTGGCCACTGCGGGTAAATTTTCTTGGTCCATGGCCCCAGGCTATATCGTTTCCCAGATTTTGGGCGCAATGATGGGAAACCTTCTTGTATGGCTAGCCTACAAAAAACAATATGATGCCACCGAAGACGCCAGCACTATATTGGCTTCCTTCAGCACCGCACCGGCTATTAGAAGTTTGGGCTGGAATACGGTTACCGAAGCGATAGGAACTTTTGCTTTGGTATTCGGAGTGTTTTATATTGCTGGAGGTGCCATGGCCGATGAGCCCATTTCTCTCGGTTCTTTAGATGCGCTACCCGTGGCGCTATTGGTCATGGGCATTGGTTTTGGACTTGGGGGACCAACAGGGTATGCCATAAATCCCGCCCGGGATTTTGGTCCAAGAATAATGCATGCTCTTTTACCTATAAAGAATAAAGGTAAAAGCGACTGGACCTATGCTTGGGTTCCCGTCATAGGACCCATTATCGGGGCACTTTTGGCTGCATTTGTGTTTATTCTGCTTAACTAAATCTTCATTTTATGAAAACAATATTTTTCGCTATTCTTTTTTGTTTTACAATTACCCTTTCATCACAAACCATTATCAAATTACCATTTGATCCCGATGAGGACGTGACTTGGAAAGGGGAAGAGAAGGAATACTATTCTGATATATGGCAAACCCAAGTAGTCATTAATGTCTCTGAACCTACATTGGAATTATTTGCACCGCAAAAACCAAATGGCACCAGCGTTATCATTGCTCCGGGAGGTGGCCTCTATGCTCTTAGTATCAATAGCGAAGGTAAGGAGGTTGCAAAATGGCTCGTTGAAAAAGGAATTACGGCCTTTGTACTCAAATATAGACTAGTGCCTACTGGCACTGATGGTGTAAAGGAAATTACCGAGGAAAGTACCACCAACCCCCAAAGAATCATGGATCGTGTAGGAACCGTTCTACCGCTTTCCATTGAAGATGGTCTAACGGCAATTACCTATGTAAGAAACAATGCATCAAAATATAATATTGATCCACAAAAAATAGGTTTTATGGGTTTTTCCGCAGGGGGAGCGGTAACCATGGGAGTTACCTATAATTATGATGAAAGCAACAAACCCAACTTCATCGTACCCGTTTATCCATGGACAACGGCCTTACCTGTCCAGCCCGCACCGCAAAACGCCCCACCCATGCTGATTGTTTGTGCCACGGACGACCCCCTTGGTCTTGCCGCAGGAAGCGTGGAATTATATTCTTCATGGCTTAAGGCCAATAAAAATGCAGCACTACACATGTATTCAAAAGGGGGGCATGGATTTGGAATGAAGAAGCAAAACCTACCCTCTGATAATTGGATTCAACTTTTCTATGATTGGTCCGAATTGGAGATCAGCACAAAGGAAAACAAGTTGGAGAAAATGTAACCAACACCCCAATTTTAATCTAAACATATTTAAGTTTTGGAACAAAAAATTAAGTATTTACTAGTTTATGGAATCGTACTTTTTGGAGTCTGGGCCAATGTCATTGCCCAAGAAAGTCAGCGTTTTGCAACCGAGGTAACGGAGTTGACCAAGAAAAATGATTCCATTTGGGATAGAAACAAGGAAACCATTGTTTTTACGGGAAGCTCCAGCATTCGGAAATGGGACAATTTGCAAGAATCCTTTCCAAATCATCAGGTTTTGAATACGGGCTTTGGGGGTTCCCAGGCTTCAGACTTGCTATATTATTTGGATACCTTAGTAATACGTTATAATCCTACCAAGGTCTTTATCTATGAAGGCGACAATGATATTTCGGCCAAGAAAAAACCAAATGAAATTATTCTTACTACCGAAACCATAATCCAAAAAATTAAGGATCAAAACCCGAATGTAAAGATTGTATTGATATCCGCCAAACCAAGTATTAGCCGCTGGAAATTGCGAGGAAAATACAGAAGGCTGAACAGAAAGTTTGAAAGAATGGCCAAGAAAGATGAAGCTTTGCTTTTTGTTGATGTTTGGAATCCTATGCTAAACGGAAGAAAATTGAAAAGAGATATCTTTATATCCGATGGACTACACATGAACCCCAAAGGATACGATATATGGTTCAATGCCATGCAGCACCTTGTAAATGATAAATAACCCCTAAAAATTTAAAATGATAAAAACTGTTTTTATTAGAAGTCTGTTTTTCCTTTCGCTAGTAATGGTGATTTTGGCTTGCCAAAACGAGCAAAAAAAGCCCAGAATACCAATGCCGGTTACGGATTTGTCAGCGGTAAGCCTTATTCCAAAACCCGTAAAGACCATAGCCACTAATTCTGCTTTTGCACTTGATCAGTTTACGGCTATTTATACTTCAAAAAGCGACACTGGATTTGATAAAGTGGGCGAATTTTTAGCGCAAAAAATTAAGGAGAAAATCAATTTGGACGTACCCGTAAACCAAGAAAGCACCAATACCGTTGACCGTGTGATTTATATTAACCAATCGGACAGTCTCGAATTGAATACTCCGGAAGCCTATCAACTGTATATCAACCAAGACTCCATTATTTTAAATGCCAATACTTCAGAGGGCGCTTTTAGAGGCATCCAGACCCTGCGGCAGTTGGTTCCGGATGTGAGTAACGATACCTTGGCCGAACAAAAAATTTGGCCAATACCTTCAGGGAAAATAACCGACAATCCAAATTTTGAGTATCGAGGCGCCATGTTGGACGTGGCCCGACATTTCTTTAGTGTGGAGGACGTAAAGAAATATATTGACCTATTATCCTATTATAAATTCAATGGTCTTCACCTACATCTATCCGATGATCAAGGATGGCGCATAGAAATAAAATCATGGCCAAAACTTACCGAGATTGGAGGAAGTACCGAAGTAGGTGGAGAATCTGGAGGTTTTTATACTCAAGAGGATTATAAAGAAATTGTGCGGTATGCCCAAGAAAGATATATGACCATTATTCCTGAAATCGATATGCCTGGCCACACAAACTCAGCCTCGGTTTCCTATCCTTTTCTAAACGGTAACGGAAAAACACCAAAGCTTTATGAAGGCATGCAGGTGGGATTTAGCACTTTTGACACTAGAAAAGATACCGTTTATGCTTTCATAGACGATGTGGTACGGGAAATCTCTGAAATGACCCCAGGCCCCTATTTTCATATGGGAGGCGATGAAAGCCATGTCACCAAAAAGAACGACTATATCTATTTTGTCAACAAGGTGGAAAAAATAGTGCAAAAGCATGGAAAAAGAATGATCGGTTGGGACGAGATTGCCAATGCGGATGTCGATTCCAACGCCATTGCCCAATGGTGGGCTAGCGAAGAAAATGCAAAAAAAGCAGTCGCTAAAAACATGAAGGTCATCGTTTCCCCTGCCAAAAAATCCTATTTGGATATGCAGTATGATTCGCTTACCAAGCTTGGTTTACATTGGGCGGGTTATATTCCTGTGGATACGGCCTATCAATGGACCCCTGAGGATTATGGTATTCCCAAAGAAAACATTTTGGGGACAGAGGGTCCCTTATGGTCGGAGACTATTAGTAATATTGAAGAATTGGAGTATTTGGCATTTCCTCGTGTTATAGGGTATTCTGAACTGGCCTGGACTAAACCTGAAAACAGGAATTGGG
>JAUIGC010000098.1 GCA_030429835.1 Bacteroidia bacterium | reverse complement strand
GTTCCAAGGGGATTATTGACCCACTTGCTGGTTTTGGCCACAATTCGTTTGGCGAAAATCTTTGCTGCAAATGCTTTTAAAGACATGATACCTAATTGAAATCAATAAAATTCTGAGGGTCTACGGGGTTACCCTCGTCCCAAAGTTCAAAATGCAAATGAGGTCCCGTAGTAAATTCGCCTGTATTTCCTACGGAAGCAATAACTTCGCCCCCACGAACAACATCTCCCTGGAACTTGGCCAAAGACCCATTGTGCTTATAAACGCTCAATAGACCATCTTGGTGCTCCAAGATAATAACATACCCTGTATCCGCGGTCCATTCTGAAAATATGACCGTTCCGTTTGTCACTGCCTTTACGGGCGTATCCTTGGGAGCAACAATGTCAACGGCAAAATGCTTACGTTCCAGGTCATAATTCATTGAAACCGTTCCCGATACAGGAGGAAAAAGCACTAAATTTTTTCTATTGGGGTCCCTTTCGAACAAATTGTATTTGTCCTCCAAAGCTACCTCTGCCCTCAAAAGCGAATCTTCCCGTGTTGGTGTTAAATCCACCGTGGAAGGGTCTATTTTGAATTGTTCAAAAAGGGAATCCCTGTTAATTTCATTATTTTCGATATCCCCTTTTAGGACCTTACGTATATTATCAAGATACCTATTGGTATAATTAAGGGTTCTCACCAAGGAATCCGTTTTATAGGTAAGTTCAGTAGCCTGTCTTTTTAGTTTTGTGGACGAATATCCGGGGATATATTCCCGTAAAGGTGTAAATGCGATGAGAAGAATGGTTAGCCCTATTAATCCAATCATGAATAGGGAGCCTGTTACAAAAACATTTAAACGGCTAAGCTTGAACGAAATCTTTTCCTCAAAGGTACTTTCGTTCAGTATTACCAAGCGATACTTGTGAAGCAACTTCCGCTTTATTTCCTTTCGTCTTTTTACTTTTTTGGCCATTTTAACAAAGATAAACTTAGAATTGAAAACTATGGCGATAACTATAAAAAATAAGCAATTTATACCTTGTCCTTTGGCTGTTTTAAACCCAATTAAATCGACTAATTTTAAGTATAATCGGAATAGCGTTAATATTCTAGTTAGGTAAACTAGATTTTCCTACATTTGTTATTCTATTAAAGACTTTGTATTATGACAATAGCGAATATTTTTTTGGCCATAGGGCCATGGCAGATAGCAATAGTGGTTCTAGTAGTCCTTTTGCTTTTCGGGGGCAAAAAAATTCCAGAGCTTATGCGCGGACTAGGTAGCGGGATTAAAGAGTTCAAGGATGCTTCCAAGGAGGATGAACCTACTGAAGACAAAAAAAAGGAATAACCTTATTCAAGAAAATAAATATACGGCGTTGCCCTTCTGGGTCAACGCTTTTTTTATACCCTCCAATGGAGGTGTCTTAAGGAAGGATTTCGTCTTATAGACCACAGGAAACCTAGTATTTACTATGGCTACACGACAAAAAACACCTCTTTCACAACAAAAAATAATTCATATTACACTTTAAAGGTATTTTCGAAAATAAATCTATCCAAAAACTGTTATTAGACAACCCTATTTTGGATGATGATTTTCGAAAATGATTTTTAAGGCATGAAACATATTTTTCCCCTTTGTATTTTTCTCTTGTCCCTATCCTTGGGCGCACAGGATTTTCAAACAGGCTTGGCGTCTGCGAATTCCAGGTCCACTACAGATACAACGGATTCCTCATACTTCGCTGCTGAAAAAACAGATGAGGAAGCTTTTTTTAAAGCTGCTAAGGCCAACAATATACCGCAACGAACCCTTACCCATATCGATGGGTTTTCAAATGGATACTACATCATAGCCGGTGTTTTTAGTAAACCCAATAAACTTGACAAACAAGTAAAGAAACTTAAGAAAAAGGGCTTTAATGCGGGTTACATCAGAAATCCCGAAAACAAGCTTTACTATCTCTATTTAAACCATTATGGTTCTTGGCAAACGGCCATTGCTGAATGCAATAGTGACTTTGGAGGAGAATACATGGAAGATGTCTGGATTCTTAATATTGACAATCCCTTAGACAATAGTACAGCTACCCATGAAAAGGATATGCCATCAAAAGGGTTATCGGACCAAAATATGGAAACAACCAAAGAGACCACTTCTCTTTCCAAAAAAGAAATATTGGCTAGACCTCTTGAACCTGAAGATGTGACGTATGATATGATCCAGCAACAGGTAGCAAACTCAGACATACTTGTTGATGATGGTACACAGCTTAATCCAGGCTCAAAGGCCATTGAAACCAACCCAAACAAGAGTATGTTGATAAAAAGGGCCGATGAGTATTTTGATAAAATGTGGTATGCAGAAGCCGCCAAACTTTATGAGATGGCCTTGGATAAAAATAAGGACAACTATTCCTATGAGGTTCTTCAAAAAATAGCGGATGCCCATTATTTTAATACAAACATGGAACAGGCCTATAAATGGTACAATACCATGTTTGAAACTTACGGGGACGAGATGTCGGCAGACAATATTTTTAGATATGCGCATTCTTTAAAGGGCACTGGAAAATATGCCAGATCTAAACGGTTGATGCGCCTTTACAACAAAAAATATGAGGCTCAACTTGGAAATTCCAATATTTCGAACGAACAAAGAGAGCTTATGTTAGACCGTCTTTTAAACACAAAGGACAGGTTTGATATTAAAAATCTTAATATTAATTCAGAGTATAGCGAATTCTCCCCTACGTTCCTAGAGGATGATAAGGTAGTGTATGCTTCGGCAAAAGACTCGTCCATATTTAGTACCAGACGGTATAAATGGGACAATCAACCTTATTTGGATCTTTATACCGCAAAATTGAACGAAGAGACCCAAGAACTAAGGAATGCTGTAAAATTTAGCAAGAAAATCAATACCAAATATCACGAGGCGGCGGTTACTTTTACCCCAGACAACAATACTATGTTTTTCACGAGAAACAATTATGGAAAAAAGCTTAAAAGAGACAACAACGGAATTAATCACCTAAAAATTTATAAGTCAACCAAAGTAGATGGTGAGTGGACAGAAGCTACCGAGGTGCCCTTTAACAGCGACTCCTATTCTACAGGTCATCCCGTTTTAAGCCCGGACGGCAAAAAAATGTATTTTGTGTCTGACATGCCAGGTAGTATTGGTGAAACCGACATATTCGTAGTGGATTTAATGGATGATGGATCCTTTTCGGAGCCTAGAAACTTAGGGCCTGGGATTAATACGGCAAAAAGGGAAATGTTCCCCTTCGTTAACGGGGAAAAACTATACTTTTCTTCAGATGGTTATGTAGGAATGGGCGGTCTGGATGTATATGAGGCTCCTTTTGATGAAGAGGGAGGTTTTATGGAAGTTAAAAACGTGGGCAAGCCCATCAATAGCAACAAGGATGATTTCTCCTTTATTGTCAACGAAGAAAAACAGATGGGCTATTTTGCATCCAATAGGGACGGAGGCAAAGGATTTGATGATATTTATTCCTTTAAAACTTTAAAAATTGAAGAAGTTCCTGCTGTACAAAACGCCATTGCCGGAATAGTTACAGAGCTCGTTACAGGAGATGTCATGCCAAGGTCACTTATCACATTGTTGGACGAGAACAACATTAAATTAAAAGAGGTAGAAGCCGAAGAGGACGGAAGTTTCATCTTTGAGGATTTGGATGCGGATACCAAATATGTCCTTAAAACCACCCAAGATTCTTATTTTGAAGATATACAGGAAGTCACCACAGCTAATAACGATACCATAAACGTGGATATTCAGATGAAAAAGCTGAAAGAAATGATTGCCGTAGAAGATGGAATCAGAAAGCTCAAAACGGAAATGATACATTTTGACTTCGACAAATCCTTCATTCGTCCCGATGCAGCGAAAGAACTTGACAAACTGGTAAGCGTTATGAACGAATACCCACAAATGGTCATTAAAATCGAATCCCATACGGATTCTAGAGGTAGTAATGTATACAATAAATACCTATCCGACAAAAGGGCAAAATCGACCCGTGATTATATTATATCCCAAGGAATTGCCCCTGAAAGGATACAAAGTGCCATCGGATATGGGGAGGAGAGGCTATTGAACGAATGTGATGGCAGTGTCCAATGTACGGAACCAAAGCATTACTTGAATAGGCGATCGGAATTCATCATCGTTGATATGTAATAAAAATTAATTCTAACAGATAATTAAACAAAAGGCTAGAATCACAGGTTCTGGCCTTTTTTATTTTGCTCCATCAAAATCACTCATAGTACCGTCCATTAAAGGGCATTGCCCTTTATCGTTGATTTAAACCGTTTGAAGAATTTTTAAAATAACACCTTTTCTTTATAGAATTTTTAATCCTTTAATCTAATCTTTTTAGAGGTCTGCCAATTATTTTAGAAGTTTGATGCAATAACTAAAAAATATGATTATGGGGAATCTTTTACTCATCAAGGAAATTTATATCGAAGCCTTTAAAAACTGGAAAAGCTTTATTTTGGAGAACTATTTTAAAATCTTTTCTTGGGCATGTTTTACCCTAATTGTCCTAGCGGCCTATGCACTGATTTTTAGAATATCTACTGGCTTTTCATTTAGTAATCTTTAAAAAAGCTAAGTTCATACCTTACCGATGTTTATTTAAACAAAGCGGCCCAGAATTTCTCTTGGGCCGCTTTTTATTTTTAACTAAAAGAAGTTATTGATTTTCATTAAACTTTACCGTCTTTAATATGGCCTCGAGTTCAAACATGTAGTCTCGTTTTTCAGTTGCGGGAGCAAAGGTAAATCCTTCCAAAACCAATTTTCTGTTATTTGGTTTATCATTGATGATATAGGTTAAAAAAGGACCTGCCATGGGGTAATCGGACATTTCCCATCTTCCCCTTACTTCTGCCGCTTTTCTTCCCACGACTTTGGCAGGAATAAGAAGTATGGAAAATTTAATGTTTTAAGAGTAAGATAATTGAGAAAAGAAATAGACTTTTAAGAAGGTAAAAAAGAGTAATTAAAGATTAATTTAAATTATTGATTAAATTAGTTAAAAATTGTGCCACATGAATAAATTCCTAATTACACTACTAGTTCTGGGGGTTATGGGATGCAGCACTAACACCTCAGATACTGAAGTTATAGAATCCGAGGAAAATGACCCAATTGAAATTGCTTTACCGCAAGGAGAACCAATTAACGTACTCTTTATTGGAAATAGTCATACTTATTATAACAAAGGGGTAGGCTCCCACCTGAGTAGAATGTTGGCGGAAGGACAATCAGGCTCGAACTATTTTATTTCGGAATTAACGGAAGGCGGTGCAACCTTGGAAGATCATTTGAATAACGAAATTACGGACAGGCGATTAAAGGAGCGTGATTGGGATATTATTGTTTTACAGGAGAATAGTTATTTGGCATATGAACGGCCCTATGAAGTAGCTCCAAATGCTCTTGCTTTCAAAACTGCTATCAATAATCCAGAAACGGATATTTATATGTTTATGACCTGGGCCTACAAAGACAACCCTAGTATGTATCCCAGAATACGGGATGCCTGTGAAAAAGCAGCAACTTTGATTTCAGGTACTGTAGTACCAGTTGGATTAGCTTTTGAGAAAATCCGCTTGAATTCGTCAATTTCCATTGAACTATATAACCCAGACCAGTACCACCCCAGCGATGCAGGGACATTTCTTGCTTCAGCTCTTTTCTACGCCATATTTACGGGAAAAGATCCAAGTCTTCTTTCCTATAAAGCCAATCTAGAAGAAGATGAAGCTTTAATTCTCAAAACGATTGCCAATGAAGTGGTAGAACAATATGGCAATCAGCCGACAAGGTCATGAAGGATAACTAACTTTTACAATATCAAAACGCCCTTATTCATACATGTTTCTTGACCACTTATTGTAAAAATGAGAGTGCCTCCTTAAAAATAGTATAAGGTTCAAATGATTGTGCCATTTGTTTGTTGCTTAAGGCCTAAGAACCAGTAGTAATAAATTTAAACCCTAATCATTATCGATAAAATGTACCGTTTTTAGAATCGCTTCCAACTCAAACATATAGTCTCGTTTTTCAGTTGCGGGAGCAAAGGTAAATCCTTCCAAAACCAATTTTCTGTTATTTGGTTTATCATTGATGATATAGGTTAAAAAAGGACCTGCCATGGGGTAATCGGACATTTCCCATCTTCCCCTTACTTCTGCCGCTTTTCTTCCGGCCACTTCTGCAGGAAAAACATACGGAGAGAATGCCTTTTCAGTAATCATATGGTTGTTTTTTCCGGGTATATCCTCGCCTGGTATAAAAAGATTTCCTATAGAATCCCTCATACTTACAATATCCTGAACAAAGGTAGAATCATTCTGAAAGGTGTCCCACGGAACACTATAGGCAATTATATTCATGTTTCCCTTTTGGATTTGCCTATCCATCCAAACAAAATTATCTTCTTCCCTTCCTACTTTGTATACAGAAGGTACATTAAGGGTTATTCCTAACTTTTCTTGCAAAGCCTTTTCCTTGCTAAGGGACTTTACAAACTTATTTTGTGCTTCCTGAATCTCCAAAGCCTTGTAATCCGTGATAAATTCCGCGGCCTTTTCATTTAGATTCTCGATGATTTCCTCGTGATTACGGCCCTTTATAACCCCTATCAACTGGGGCTTCGCGTACATATTTTGTTTCATGTGCGCTATGTCCAAGGTATCTTCCATTACATAAAGAACTTCTCTGGTATTCCTAACCGAACCAGAAAATACTTCATGAGGTATCTGTGTTATGCTGAACTGCGCCTCATCCCAGGAAAGCCCCAATGCCGGGGCAGCAAAATGTCGTCTAATGTTATCTCCGACATCGCTTTTCCAAAGATCATTGTTAATCACAACGGTAAGCGTATTGTAGGCTCCAATGGATTCTGGCAAATAATCCTGTTCCTTGCCTTCCTTACATGAAGTAAGAATTAGTGTGGTCAATAAAAATAGTGTTCCAATTTTTCTCATTTTATATCCAAAATTTACGATGAACAATCGCACAATTTTAATTTTGTGCCCGGTTTTAGGTTATTACCACTAATACCGTTCCATTTTCGCAAATTTTCGATACTAACTCCAGGATATTTTCTGGAAATCGTCCAAAGAGAATCGCCACTTCGTACTTCATGGACCTTGGTGTTGCTGGAAATGGTTGATTTTGCTGGGGTTTCCTTAGGTCTGACAGATGCAACAGGTTGTTTTCTTGGAAATATGGTCAACCGCTGACCCACTCTTAGATCATTACTTCTTAAACCATTCCATCTCTTTATTTGGCTTACCCCTACTCCGTATCGCTCCGCAATTTTACCTAAATAGTCTCCGCTTCTTACTTTATAGCGAATACGTTCCTCTTCCGCCTGCTTTACCAACTGTGGTAAAGGACTTTCCTTACTATTGAGCTCTTTTTCTACATGGGCATAAATAGCTTCTTCGTTGGCCACGAACTTGCCTATATGACTTACCGGTAGTCTCAATGTATAATTTTTGCCCTCCACATAGGGAATAGCATTTAATTTATAAGAAGGGTTCAATATTTTAAGCTCTTCTTTCCCTATACCTACCAATTCCGAAATCTGATCGAATGTAATAAGACTTTTTACATGTACCGTATCCGTCTCAAAATAAGCCCTATCCACTTTTTGTCCTTTTAACCCATGTTCTTCGGCATACTCGAAAATATACATGGTAGCCAAAAATGCCGGTACATAACCTGCGGTCTCCCTTGGCAGGTTTCTTCTAATGTTCCAGTAGTTTTTATAGCCTCCTGACCTTCTAATTGCTTTGTTTACGTTTCCAGGACCTGAATTATATGCGGCTAGCGCCAAATCCCAATCCCCAAAAATGTCATAAAGTTTGGACAGATATTTACATGCCGCCTCTGTTGATTTTATAGGATCACTACGTTCGTCCACATAGCTGGTGACATCCAACTTATACATTTTTCCAGTGCCATACATGAACTGCCATAATCCAGTGGCACCAACCCTAGATCTTGCCTTTGGGTTTAAGGCCGATTCAACAATGGACAAATATTTCATTTCCAAAGGAATATTATGGTTGTCCATCTGTTGTTCAAAAAGAGGAAAATAAAATTGGCTGGTGGTCAACATTCGCTGCATTAATCCTCTTCTCCGAGTTAAAAATGATTTAATCACATTTTCAAGGGAAGGATTATATGCAACGTTAAACGGTGTTTTTTGATTTAGTTTTTCCAGTCTAAGCTTTAGAGTATCCGTATTCAAATCCAAAACATAGGTAGAATCAGGCTCAAGAGTCGTTACATCCTCGTAAATTTCATCAAAAAGGGGTGCGTTTGCAATAAGTTCCTTCATCCAAAGACTGTCATACCTCGCCGCTTCGGCATGGTCTTTTAGATCATATTTCTTCGTCTTATCCGATCTTATAAGAATAAAATCATTATCCGGAATGGAGTCTACAGCGGACAAATCTATTACATTTTCCGCCTGCAAAGTAGCAGAATCGTTTTCCACCTCTCTTAGCGAAGTAATTTCCTTATTAACAATAGCTGTGGTGTCCTTTTGTTGTGCCATTATGGCTATGGAAAACAAAAAAAGACCAACAAGAAAAAAATTGCGGATGTTCAACTGGTTCATAGAGCGTAAAATTTCTTAGCGGGACCAACGAAAATCGTACATTTTTCCTTTAGAATAAAATTTTCTTTCTTAAAATGTACATTCTATCGATGAAACCGTTAATCGATAACGCCCTGGCTAGTCGTTTATTGCGGCTATTCCGGGTAAAGTTTTTCCTTCAAGACTCTCTAACATGGCCCCTCCTCCAGTGGAAACGTAACTAACCTTGTCCTCAAAGCCAAATTGTTTTACCGCAGCTACCGAATCTCCCCCTCCAACAAGCGAAAAGGCACCATTTTGAGTAGCCTCGTCTATATAATTGCCCAAGGCTATCGTTCCTTTGGCAAACTTTTCCATTTCAAATACACCAATAGGCCCATTCCAAAGGATTGTTTTGGCCCCTAAAATTACTTTTTTGAAGTTCTCCAAGGTCCGTGGCCCGGCATCCAAACCTTGCCAACCACTAGGTATTTTATCTACATCCAAAATTTTGGTGTTGGCGTTGGGGCTAAAATCATCGGCCGCAAGAACATCAACGGGGATATGAACATTCACTCCTTTTTCCTTTGCTTGTTTCAAGATATCAAGTGCCAGGTCCATTTTATCATCTTCGCATATGGAATCGCCTACACTACCGCCCTTTGCCTTGATGAACGTATAGGTCATACCTCCACCGATAATCAAATCGTCCACTTTGTCTAGGATATTTTCAATGATGGTAATTTTGGATGAGACCTTGGCGCCTCCCAGTATTGCCAAAACTGGTTTTTCCCCTGTTCGCATAACCTTTTCAATAGCCTCTATTTCTTTGGCCAATAAATATCCAAAGCATTTGGCATCAGGAAAGAACTTGGCCACAATGGTCGTGGAAGCATGTGCCCTGTGGGCCGTTCCAAAAGCGTCATTCACATAAATATCTCCAAGTTTCGATAATTTTTCGGCAAAAACCTCGTCTCCCTTTTCTTCTTCATTATAATATCTTAAGTTCTCCAATAAAAGAACCTCGCCGCTTTTTAAATCGGCCACAGCCTTTTCTGCTTTTTCGCCTATACAATCATCCACGAACTTAACGGCAACACCAATTACGTCTGAAACCTTGGCGCAGATATGCTTCAATGATAAATCTGGATTCCTTTCCCCTTTAGGCCTTCCCAAATGACTCATAAGCACCGCACTGCCACCATCTTCCAAAACTTTGATAATAGTCGGTTTGGCCGCCTCGATCCTGTTTGCATCGGTTACTTCAAATTTCTCGTTCAAGGGTACATTGAAATCGACCCTGATTAAAGCTTTTTTATTTTCAAAATTGTAGTTGTCTATTACTTTCATGGAATGTTGCTTTAAATAAAAGGCAAATGTAAAGATTAATAGGGGTAGTTAAAACCTTCCCACTTAATTTATGTATATTCTTTTATGGGTGAAAAACAACTATATTTGAAGCTATGCTTTTTAAGGACGTTTTAGGACTTTCCCACTTAAAAAACCACCTCACTTCCAGTGCGGATGCGGGAAGGATTCCACATGCACAATTGTTCGTTGGCCCTGAAGGATCTGGCACTCTGCCAATGGCATTGGCCTACTCCCAATATTTAATTTGTGGAAACCTAAACGGTGAAAACGATGGGGGGAATGAGTCCTGTAACCTAAAATTCAACTCATTTGCGCATCCTGACGTACACTTTGCCTTTCCTGTAGCCAATACGGAACAGGCCAAAAGCCATGCGGTAAGCGACCATTTCATGAAACAGTGGCGCACATTTATTAAGGAGCAGCCCTATGGCAACCTTTTCGATTGGTACCGATTAATCGATATTGAAAAAAAACAGGGGCAAATAGGTGTGGACGAGGCCAAGGATATCGTAAAAAAGTTATCCTTGAAGTCCTATGAGGGAGGTTTTAAAGTGATGATCGTGTGGATGGCCGAAAAACTGAACACCTCTGCTTCCAACAAGCTTTTGAAATTAATAGAGGAGCCTCCGGAGAAAACCGTTTTTTTGTTGCTCTGCCAGGATGAAGAACAGATTTTACAAACTATACGGTCCCGCTGTCAAATTTTACATTTTCCCCCTTTGGCTGAGGATGTTATTGCCGCTGAACTTTTAAAGAAAGGGGCTTCACATCAAGAAGCCATGCAAATAGCCCATGAGGCCAACGGCAATTTCAACAAAGCCCTAGATCTACTGAACAAGGATTCTGAAGACCTTGTATTCGAGAAATGGTTCGTACAATGGGTACGCAGTGCCTTTAAGGCAAAGGGCAACAAAGCAGCCATCCACGAATTGCTGCTTTGGAGCGAAGAACTTTCAAAAACAGGCAGAGAAACACAAAAAAAGTTTCTACATTACTGTATCATGGTAATGAGACAAGCCATGTTGTTGAATTATGGCATAGATGAACTTGCCTATATGAAAATGCACTCAGATGGTTTTCAATTGCAGAAGTTTGCACCCTTTGTCCATGAAAATAATATTTTGGAAATTAC
>JAUIGC010000323.1 GCA_030429835.1 Bacteroidia bacterium | reverse complement strand
TATAGGCCGCATTTCCAATGCGTACGGGTTTTGAGCCTTTATAACCCGATAAATGGTCCAAGGTGTGCTCCGTCAACTTTTTCTCCTTATTGATGCCGTACATTATCTGAAGCTTCTCGTCCTTATCCGGAATGAGATCCACTATAAATTGCAAATATCTCTTGGCAACGTTCCTATGGCCCAACTCCCCTATGACCTTTATGGCCATGGACGCATCACGAATCCAGCAAAAACGGTAATCCCAGTTGCGGACTTCCCCTATTGTTTCCGGTAAAGAGGTAGTGGCTGCGGCCAAAACCGCTCCTGATTTATCATAGGTCAAGAGTTTTAGGGTGATGGCACTTCTACTGATTTGGGAATTATATTTTCTATAGTTGGGTGTCTTACTGCTCCAATTCAACCAATATACCTTGGTTCGCTCCAATTCAGTATACATCTTTCGAACCGTAGGTTGGAACAACTTTTCATTATAGCCCAATAGAAAATATCCGTCCTCCGTAATCTCCAATTCCCTTCCTTCAACTACGGCATTCTTATTAAACGAGGTGTACAGGAAGCAAGTGTCGAACTTTTCTCCATGGGTAAGACTTACTATAAAGTTCTTTTTGACATAAGTTTCCGTTTTGCCATGGGCATATTCCAAACGGGGGTTGTACAAAACCTTGAATTTTGGTTTTCCACTAACATATTTAAAATACCTGATCAGTTCTGGAGGTGAATTATAGCCCCCCTCTGCCTTCCTGTAGCGGGGCATAAAATCCCTAATTTCAAATACATCATTTCCTGAGGAAAATTTAGTGACCAGAACAGCCGTATGCTTTTTATAGCGTTGTTTTATCGTATAAGAATCATCCACCAATATCTCGAAACTACCACCTATTTCTTCGTCCAACAGTTTGGCGAAAAGCGAAGAGGAGTCGAACTCAGGCAAACAACACCAATCGATAGATCCATTTATAGACACCAAAGCCGCACTTCTACAATTCCCTATTATTCCGTAATCTAAATTATTCATTCAATAAAAATCTTGATTCATTTGGGCTTTCAATTGCTATTGCCCTTCTTTTTCCCGAAATTGAGAGAAATTAAATTCATTTCAAAGCAAAACTTGCTATTTATGTCCAAAACTATCATAATCTCAAATAGACTACCTGTACAGTTGCAAATTAGCAATGGATCCATTACCGCCATACCAAGCGTAGGGGGACTGGCTACCGGCATGAAATCGGTCCACTCCGGTGGAGATAGCCTTTGGATTGGTTGGAGCGGTCTCACCGATGAGGAAACACCCGAAGAATTGGAATCACAAATCGACGATGCCTTGGCCGAGCATGGTTCCTCCAAGGTAAAACTTACCCAAAAAGAAGTAGACGGCTTTTACTATGGATTCAGTAACAGAACGGTGTGGCCCCTCTTCCATTACTTTTTGGAGTATTCCGAGTTTGAATGGGAGAGCTGGGAAATCTATAAAAGCGTAAACCAGAAATTTGCCGATGCTATTTTAGAAAAAGCGGAAGATGACGATGTCATTTGGGTACATGATTATCAATTGATGTTGGTGCCACAAATGGTCAGGGCAAAACGTCCCAATGTGTCCATTGGTTTCTTCCTGCATATCCCCTTCCCTTCCTTTGAAATATTTAGGACACTGCCTTGGAGGATGGAAGTATTGGAAGGTCTCCTAGGTTCCGATTTAATCGGCTTCCATACCTATGATTACGAAAGACACTTTTTAAGCTCGGTCCGAAGGCTTTTGGGCCTTGAGGTCAGTTTTAACGATATTTATTTGGATGACAGGGTTATAAAAGTGGATTCCTTTCCCATGGGAATCGATTATAAAAAATTCAACGAGGCAGCTAAGGAACATGCACAACGTGATGAATCCCAAAAATCCGAGCTTCAAAAAAGATTGGATACCCATAAAGAATCTACTCCCGATGCGAAATTCTTCCTTTCAATAGACCGATTGGACTATACCAAGGGAATCGCCAAGCGCCTGAATGCCTTTGAATATTTTTTAAATAAGTACCCACAATACAAAGAAAAGGTACGTTTGATTATTTTGGCGGTACCTTCCCGTTCGA
>JAUIGC010000097.1 GCA_030429835.1 Bacteroidia bacterium | reverse complement strand
AAGGAAGAAATGAAATCCGTTTTAAATGATGAGCAATATGATAAATGGGTAAAAATGCTCGAAAAAAGAGGAAAGCATAAAAGAGGAAAATACCGTAAAACCAGAGCGGAAAAGAAATAGGTTGTTTAGTTGATTGATTGTTAGGAAAAGACCCTGCCTTTGAGCGGGGTCTTTTTTTGTGGATATCTAAAAACACATGTTTGTGATATTTTGAGACTCTTTTTCAAATCATTGTTGAAAAGAACCTGGATGTAGAGGTACGCTTAAAGCTAAGCCAAGTATTTAATACAAAAACGTAACAACAAGACCCTATTTACGTCCTATAACCAAATTCATCAATCAATCAAACATGATTCTTTTACGAAAAAACAAGTTCAAAGTGGTATTGGGCACAGGTCTCCTTGCATTGCTGTGTATACTTTGGGAATACTACAATGGCGGAGTGATTACGCACCATTTGCTGGCAAGGAAGGATTTACCGGGCATTTCCAATTGGTGGGGTTTATTGACCCTACCTACCCTAGCATGGATTTCCCTATCCCTCATATTGGAAAGACAAAACAAGAACCAAGGAACCGAAAATACGGTAATACGTCGTTTTCTGGCAGCCTTTCTTTTTGGAGCTTTGGCTTCCTTGTTATGGGAATTCAATTTGGATGAAATCCTGCAATACTATATTCTTTTGCCACTTCCCATTGCTCTTTTTAAACCCGTTCATTTACCGGAGTATCTGTTGGGTTTTGTAATTGGAATGCTTTTTACGTTTGGAGGTATACTCCCTATAATAGTCGGTTTGGTTTTAATGCTTCTATGTTTTTTGATTTATAAATTCGTGCGGATCTTAAAATCATTATTTTGAAAAATGGAGAGCTCAAAAAATACCCACATAAAAAATGACAATAGGATGAAAGCGATAATCTGTCCGAAATATGGTCCTCCAGAGGTATTAAAAATAGTTACCTTACCCAAACCTGTTCCCAAAGAGGATGAAATTCTGGTCAAAATAATGGCCACTACCATCAATTCCGCAGATGTTAGGATACGAGGACTCAAAGTGGAAGGTATCATGAAACTGGTCATACGATTGGTCATTGGTTTCTCCAAACCCAGAAAACCTATTTTGGGAACCGTTTTTTCAGGTATGGTTGAAGCTGTTGGCAGTAAGGTCAACCATTTTAAGGTGGGCGACAAAGTTTTTGGAATGACCGGCCTTAAATTTGGCACGAATGCCGAGTATATAACTATTAATGAAAATAAGCCTGTTGTTACCGCTCCAAAGAACGCCACTTTTGAGGAGTCGGCAGCCATTATTTTTGGTGGACAGTCCGCCATTTACTTTTTGGAGAAAGCGGGAATTGCTAAAAAGCCGAATATAAAAGTCCTAATTTATGGGGCGACCGGCTCTGTAGGAACAGCAGCAGTTCAAATTGCACAATCTCACAATGCCGATATTACCGCGGTGTGCAGCACCCGGGGTAAAGCCCTCATGGAAAAATTGGGCGTGTACAAAGTGCTTTTCTACGACCAAGGGGAGTTCGAGGAACATACCTCCAAATACGATATTGTTTTTGATGCCGTGGGAAAGGCTTCAAAGAAAAAGTGCACCTCCTTGTTGGAAAAAGATGGGATTTTCAAGACCGTTGAAGGTATGGAAGTTGCTTCAGAGTCCATAAGCCAACTGGAGAAACTTAAGGAGCTATTTGAAATGGAACGGTACCATGCTATTATAGACAAAGTATTTCCCATGGACCAAGTTGTGGAAGCCCATCGTTATGTGGACCAAGGTCGCAAAAAGGGCAATGTTGTGCTGCGAATAGGGTGAAATAGTAAAACGTCCTACTCGTATCCTAAGGTTCCATACATCCTATTCCAAAAGAATCATTAAATTGACAGGGATTACAGTTTTACCAACAACATTCTAAATTACCAGATTTGCTTTCCTATAAAACCAAGCGAAAATTTAGAAAAATTCTATCATTTGGTATTATTTGGACCCTATTGGGGTGGTTATTTCTATTTATTGAGCAAACTGCAACTATTGATGCAAATGCTTCTCAACAAGAAGCTATCCAGGTAACTCCTCAAGTTTTTTTATTTGCTAGTTTGGCCGTTTTTTTAGTCGGGATGTTCGTTGGGTATCTTGAACTGACCTTCCTGAATAAACTATTTATTAGAAAACCCTTCTACAAAAAGGTCTTGTTCAAGCTGTTTTTTTACCTGATATTATTCTCACTAATTATGTTAGTGTTATACCCCGTTGCCTCCAGTATAGAACTTGGGATGCCTTTATTTACAGCTACGATTTGGCATCGCTATATCGATTTCCTAACCAGCACGGTGCATTTAAGTACTTTGGTCCAACTATCGGCCTCGTTGTTCATTTCGCTAATATATGCCGAGATAAGTGACAACTTGGGGCATGGCGTATTACAAAACTTCATAATAGGAAAATATCATAGGCCAAAGGAAGAGCATCGCATATTTTTGTTTACGGATATGAAGGACTCGACCGCCATTGCAGAAAAATTGAGGACTAAAAAGTACTTTTCCTTCTTAAGGGACTATTATGATTGCCTGGAAGACGCCATTATAAAATTTGGCGGGGATGTTTATCAGTATATTGGCGATGAAATCGTCATTACCTGGGAATATCAAACAGGAATCAAGAAAAACAATTGTCTTCATACTTTCTTTGAAATGAAACATGCTCTAGAGAAAAATGCCAAATTCTTTCTTGAAACTTATGGATATATACCAAGTTTTAAGGGAGGTATGCACTATGGGGTAGTAACCACCGGGGAAATAGGGGCCTTAAAAAAGGAAATTGTTTTTTCTGGGGATGTTTTGAATACAACGGCAAGGATACAAGGTGCCTGTAATACCTATAATTCGGATTTATTACTTTCCCAGGCATTGGCCAAACGTCTTGATTTTGATAAAGGCTATAATTTTTCGGAAATTGGGGAAGTTTGCTTTAAAGGAAAGAATGAATCCTTAACCTTGGTCAAGGTTCATAAAATTAATCCGAAATAATTATTTATGATAAAATTCTTTAGAAAAACCAGACAAAAACTATTAGCAGAAAAGAAAATAGGCCGATATCTAGCGTATGCCATAGGTGAAATTGTTTTGGTAGTTATAGGAATATTGATTGCGCTAGCCATCAACAACAAAAACCAAAGAAACATAGATTACCAAAATGAAAAAACCTATTTACTAGGGCTAAAGGAGGAGTTTAATACAAATAAATATAAACTGACAGAACTCATTGCCGTAAATAAAGCCAATATGGAAGCTACTCGAGAAATATTGGAGCTCATTAATCTTAGGGACTCGATGCCTCCAGAGATGGAATTTTCCAGATTATTATATAATTCAATGGTGTCCGATATTGCCTTTGACGCGAACAACTCCTTTTTACACGAGATTATCAATTCTGGCAGTCTTAAAAAAATTTCCAACCCAAAATTAAGGATTATGCTTACCAACTGGGTAGCTACTTTAGAGGACGTAACTAGACAAGAAAAAGACCTAGGATTACATAGAGAAAATGTGTTGAATATGTTTAGAACAAATGAATATAGCTTAAAAACAGTTTTTCAACTTACAGGCATTAATTCTGAATTGGGACTCACAGATGTCGAGTCACGTTTTAAAAGCAACCTGGACTTGTTGTCCTCCATAGAATTTGAGAACAAAATGCTCCTGTTTTTATCCACAAGCCAGGCCACGCAGGAAGCACATTACGCCCCCTTAATGAAATTTATAGATACAATTTTGAATACCATTACTGCTGAATTATAAGAAAACAAAAAGAACTATATAATGAGCGTGCTTCTTAACGAACGTGATCCAGTGGGCTCATCAAATTTTTACCAATGAAAACAATGACATGCAAACAACTAGGTGGTTCCTGCGAACAAAAGTTTCAGGCAGAAACATTTGACGAAATGGCGGAACTAAGTAAAAAACACGGTACAGAAATGTTTTTAAAAAAAGATGAGGCACATCTAAAAGCCATGGAGAAAATGAAGGCTCTTATGCAATCAAAAGAGGATATGCAAAAATGGTTTGAAACCAAAAGAAAGGAATTTGATTCCTTACCTGATGATTAGTATGCCTATAATGCTATTTTACCAACCGCTTCAATAGTTTCATCCAAGTCTTCATAGGACAAAGCGTCATTGAGGAAATAGCTTTCAAAAGCGGATGGAGGCAAATAGATTCCTTGGTCTAACATACCGTGGAAATACTTCTTAAATGTATCATTATTCCCTTTTGCCGAAGTAGCAAAGTCCATAACAGGTTCATCCGTAAAGTGAACTGAAATCATACTTCCAAACCGGTTGATTTGATACGGAATTCCTTTTTTATCAAGAGCTTTGGAAAGACCAATGTGCAAATGTGCTGTTTTCTCCTGAAGGCTGGTAAATATCTCCGGATTGTTATTGAGTTCGGTCAACATGGCCAACCCTGCACTCATGGCTAATGGGTTACCACTTAAAGTTCCAGCCTGATATACCGGTCCATCAGGTGCTAAATATCCCATAATCTCATTATTAGCGGCAAAGGCTCCTACGGGGAGTCCGCCACCAATAACCTTTCCGAAACACAAAATATCCGCTTTTATGGCCAGGACCTCCTGAGCCCCTCCCCTTCCTAATCGGAAGCCTGTCATGACCTCATCGAAAATCAAAAGGATATCGTTTTCATCACAAAGTGCCCTAAGGCCATGGATAAATCCATTCGTAGGGATAATACAGCCCATGTTTCCGGCAACCGGTTCTATGATAACTGCAGCAATTTCCCCTTTATTGGCTTTTATGAGTTGTGCAACACTTTCCAGATCATTATAAACGGCCAACAAGGTATCCTTCGCCGTGCCTTGGGTTACCCCGGGACTGTTTGGGCTACCAAAGGTTACGGCCCCACTACCAGCTTGAATCAAAAAGGAATCAGAATGCCCATGGTAACATCCAGCGAATTTTATGATTTTATCCTTTCCTGTATATCCCCTTGCCAAGCGTACGGCACTCATACAAGCCTCGGTTCCACTGTTCACAAATCGGATTTTATCGATATTGGGTACCATGGAAACGGCCAATTTGGCCAAGTCGGTCTCAATTTCAGTAGGCATTCCAAAGGACGTTCCCTTCTTGGCCTTATCGATAATGGCATTTAAAACTGGCTCATAGGCATGTCCCAAAATTAGGGGTCCCCAAGATGCGATATAATCTATCAATCTATTTCCGTCCTCATCATATAAATAGGCACCTTTGGCTTCCTTTACAAAAATAGGCTCACCACCTACCGCCTTAAACGCCCTAACTGGGGAGTTTACACCTCCTGGAATATATTGTTTCGCCTCCGCAAAGAGCGCACTGCTTCTTTTATAAATCATCTGCTATTTATTTACGGAAGTGGATTTTACCAATAGCTTTTGACCAATGGAAAGTCCAGCGTCCCTTAGATTGTTCATCCGCATCAATTCGTCCACGGATACGTAATACCTTCTGGAAAGGGAATAAAGAGTGTCTCCTTTTTTGACGATGTGTACGGCATCGGAATCGGTTACAACAACCCTATCGTCAACATAGCCTTTATCCAGTACACCACCGTCATAGGTATAGAGTTGGTGTTTTTCTATCAAATAAATCAATTTATGGGGATACCTTTTATCCGTAGCATATCCTGCCTTTTTAAGTCCATGTGCCCATCTTTTATAATCCGTGGGTTTGTAATCAAAAAGAAAAGCATACCGACTTCGAGTCGTTAAAAAAATACTATGATCCCTAAAAGAATACATGGGGTGATTATACTTTCTAAAACACTCTCCTTTGGCATCATCATCGTGAAAATCATAATCCCCTTCCCATCCCGTATGGCATTTGATCCCAAAGTGGTTATTGGTCTTAAGCGCCAATTCCCCCTTACCATAACCGCTTTCCAAAAGTCCTTGGGCCAAGGTAATACTGGCAGGGATACCATAAGCCTTCATTTCAAGTTGCGCAATTTCCGAAAACGTATCAATGTATTCATCAATGGTCTCTATCCTGAACTTTATAAATTTCCCGGAATCTTCGGGCATGGAGGTATCTCCTTTCGTTATGGAAGATTTGGCCTCCCCATTGGATTTTCTGCTCTCTGCCCTTACATTTTCGGTACGGAGTCTATCGGAATATGCTTTTTTGGATTTACATCCAACGACACCAATGGCCAACAACAAAAGCATTAAAATTTTCTTTTTCATATATCCAACAAAGGTAATTTTTTCTTTAGCAATACCCTATTCATGCCGTGTATGCCCTGAATTCCTCCAGTATGTATGGCCAGTATTTGTGTTCCGGGTGCAAAATTATCATTCTTCACCCTATCTAACAACCCATACATCATTTTTCCAGTATAAACAGGATCCAGAGGAATATCTGTCTGCTGCTTAAATTGATTTATAAATGCAACAAGTTCTTCATTAATCTTACCATAACCTCCAAAATGGTAGTTCAAATCTAGACTCCAATTTCGTTCTTCGGTAATTTCCTTTATGTCGTTTTCCAAAAAATTACCCTTTAAAACAGGGAACCCCAAAACCTGTTGATTATTGTTCGAGGCCTTGATTAATCCTGCAATGGTACCACCAGTCCCCACACAAACACAGATTATATCGAATAGTTTATCCTCCTCCTCAAGAATTTCCTCACAGCCCTTTATGGCCAAAGCATTGGTGCCGCCTTCCGGAACTAGGTAAAATTCACCAAACTCTTCGCGAAGGGAAGCCAAAAAATCCAATTCCTTTCTTTTTCTATAGGTTTCCCGGTCTACAAACTTGAAACGCATGCCGTTTTCATGAGCCATTTTTAAAGTGGGATTTTCTTGCCAACTATCCGCCAGTTCGTTCCCCCTAATAATTCCAATGGAATCCAGGTTATGCATTTTACAAGCGGCGGCTGTGGCGGCAATATGGTTGGAGAAGGCCCCGCCAAAGGTCAATACATGGCGGTATCCTGATTGTTGGGCTTCCTTTAAATTGTACTTTAATTTTCTATACTTGTTCCCGGAAACCAAAGGGTGAAGCAAATCCTCGCGCTTTAGGGCAATACGAATTTCCTTTTCTTTTAGAAGTGGAAGTTCTAGATATTGGTTTTCACTGTGCAAAGTGGCTATTTATTATGAAAAAGGTATTTCATAAAACTATAGGGCCTTCGGTTTTTCAAATAATCCGATGTTCCCTCATTCCTATAAGCCTCCCTTTCAAAACTAAGATTTTGATACGCTTTATATGTGTCCAAATAAAGAACGGACCTTACCAACCACTCCAAGATATACAATACGTAAAAAGGAAGTATTAACAGTTCCTGTTGCTGTCTCAAGTGAATCTTCTCATGATTGATCAACTCCTTGTCCTTTTTAAGCGTATGCGTTTTGAGGATAATGAAGGGCCAAAGGGAGAGACCCACATAATTTCTATAAAACAAATGCTTAAAAACCAATATCATAGGCAAAACCAATCTTATATATTCAAAGATACCTGTTAAAATTTAAAATTAAAAGCATACGGAATTATGTTGCCAACAACTATGCAGTCCAATGGTTTTTTGCTAAATCCCCGTTAAACTAGGACATATAAATGTTAACGACCCCGGTTATCAACAGAAATATTCTAATTTTATGATACGTAGTCTCATTACTAATCAAACATTAAAAAGCTAATTTTCACCCATTGAATGAAAAAAATTATCCCGATCGAAGATGGTGATTATTACTGGACGGACGAAGGTTACAGGGTTTTTACGCGCCAGTACCATTTAAAAAGGGGCTATTGCTGCGAAAGTGGTTGCAGGCACTGTCCCTACGGATATAATCCAAAAACGAACAGTCAATAACAGGCTCTTCGGCATGATTTTTGAGACTTTTAAAATTGATAATAATTCCTTAAACATATAAATTGATTGCTATGAAAAACTTTAAAATTTTATCGCTGATAGTGTTGGCTTCGGTGGTCTTGACCTCATGCTCTTCGGTTAGGGTACTTTCAGATTATAACCAGCAAGCCAATTTCAACCAATATAAATCCTATGCTTTCTATAAGACCGGGATTGATAAAGCCCAAATATCGGACTTGGACAAAAGAAGAATTCTACATGCCATTGAAGATGAAATGTCGTCCAGAGGTTTTGTGAAATCTGAAAACCCTGATTTACTAATAAGTATTTTCACCAAAGAACAGGAACGCGTGGATGTCTACAACAACAACTTTGGTTGGGGTTGGGGCGGCGCCTGGGGCTGGGGACCAGCATGGGCTTGGGGTCCCGGTTGGGGCTGGGGCTGGGGAGGTCCTAGTGTTAGTACCCGTACACAAGGTTCCTTGTACATAGATTTAATCGACACCCAAAACAAGGAGTTGGTATGGCAAGGTAAAGGCGAAGGCACTTTGTCCAATACCAATAACATTGAAAAGAAAGAACAGCGAATAAAGGAGTTCGTTTCCCAAATATTAGATCAATATCCACCCAATTCAGTGGCCGTTAGATAGGAATTATTTCATATTGAAAACCAAGGCCCTTTCAGGTAAGAATACTTGAAAGGGCTTTTTTCATAACAGTGGAAAATGCCGACTGTTCTTTGCCTCATTTAATACAAAAGCACTTTTTACAGCACCAATATTTGGCAGAGTCGCAATCCTCGTTTTTGCAAAATCATAATAGGCATCTAAGTTCTTCACGGTAACTTTTAGAAGAAAATCGAACTCGCCCCCTACGACATAGCATTCCGTAACCTCATTGAAAAGCGCAATGTTATCCAGAAAATCATCCATTAAACTGCCCTTCTGGGCATCTAGGGATACAAAACTGAAGACCGTAATGCTAGGTTCAATTTTAGACGTATCCAGCACCGCTTTGTAATTCTTGATGAATCCGTCTGATTCCAATCGTTTTATACGCTCATACACAGGTGTCTTGGTCATTCCTAATTGGTCCGCAATCGATTTGGCCACAGTTTTGGCATCCCTTTCCAATATTCTTAAAATCTTTCTGTCTACCTCGTCCAAATTTTCCATATTATTTTTTCCTTTTGTTGCCCCTTCTAGACTCCATTAAAAACACTAATTCCTATCAAATATACAATTTGAAGGAATTATTTCCTTGTAAATAAATTTTAACAGAAATATAGACTAATATTCTTAAATTTATAAGACACCCGAATTAACAAAACAATTACCTAAAGGATACAGAAATGAGCTACGAAAGCAATCCCATACTGGACAAACTGCCTAAACATTTAAAGCAGTACATAAAGCCACAAAATTATGAACATTATACGGCTATCAATCAAGCTGTCTGGCGTTATGTAATGCGAAAGAATGTGGATTACCTCAGTACAGTAGCCCATGATTCCTATACACAGGGATTGAAAAAAACGGGGATTTCCATAGATAGCATACCCAACATGTACGGAATGAACCGAATTCTAAAGGATTTGGGATGGGCAGCAGTTGCTGTAGACGGTTTTATTCCCCCTGCCGCCTTTATGGAATTTCAGGCGTATAATGTTTTGGTAATCGCTTCGGACATCAGGCAGCTTGAAAACATAGAGTACACGCCCGCACCTGATATCATCCATGAAGGAGCTGGGCATGCGCCCATAATCGCCAACCCAGAGTATGCCGCTTACTTAAGAAGGTTTGGCGAAATTGGCAGCAAGGCCATATCAAACGCCAAAGATTTTGAACTGTACCAGGCCGTTCGACGCTTGTCCATCATAAAGGAGGCTAAAGGAACGAAACGGGAGGAAATTGAAAAAGCCGAAAATTTGGTGGAAGAACTACAACAAAATATGGGCGGACCCAGCGAAATGGCTTTAATCAGGAACCTACATTGGTGGACCGTGGAATATGGACTAATAGGTACTCTAGAGAATCCGAAAATCTATGGGGCCGGACTCCTATCGAGTATTGGGGAGAGTGCATGGTGCATGACGGACAAGGTCAATAAAGTACCCTACTCCATCGAAGCGGCACATACCCCCTTTGACATTACCCAACCCCAACCCCAACTTTATGTGACACCAGATTTCGCATTTTTAAGCCAAGTACTGGAAGACTTCGCCAATACGATGGCCTTGCGGACCGGAGGCCTAAGCGGACTTCAAAAACTTATTGATTCGAAAGATTTAGGTACGATTGAACTTAGTACGGGATTGCAGGTTTCAGGTAATTTTGAAAGCGTCATTGCACATAATGGGGAGCCCATTTATTTTCAGACCAAAGGAAAATCGGCACTGGCGTTTCGGGAAAAGGAATTGGTAGGACAGGATATCAATCAACATGCCACAGGATTTGGATCCCCAATCGGAAGACTTAAGGGAATCAATATTGCCATTGAAGATATGAGTCCCCGGGATTTAAAAGCCTATAATATTTATGAAGGAAACGACGTCTCTCTAGACTTTGAAGGCGGTATCAGTATCAGCGGAAAAATTGTAACGGGTACCAGAAACCTACAGGGACAAATCATCCTCATCACTTTTGAGCACTGTAAAGTCACCCATAACGATCAGATTCTCTTTGAGTCCAAGGACGAACTGTACAATATGGCCATTGGGGAACGGATAGTCTCTGCCTATCATGGCCCTGCCGATTTAAAAAGCTTTGATCTGTTAAACCATGAACTAAGCAGTTCCAATCCAAAAGCGAAAGGTTCCAAGGATGAGGAATTGGAAAATCTCTACCAACAAATTAGGGATTATAGAAACGGTAAAAACACGACCATTTCAAGGAATAAAGTTTTTAAGGTACTTACTGAGAAATATCCTTTGGATTGGCTGCTTTCTGTGGAATTATATGAACTGGCAGTAGGAAACCAGGATTTGGATTTTGCCAGTGATATAAAGGCCCATTTGAATTCGATCAAATTGGAAAATCCGAAGTTAGGCCATCTGATCGATGACGGCATTGGGCTGACGGAAAAGGAATTTATATTACAATAAAAAAAGCCCTTGACCAAAAATCAAGGGCTTTTTAGAAAAACACCAAACTACCTATAATAAGAATCTCATGAAGACCTCATGTGTTCCCTGGTCAAGACCATCGATTGGTCTCTGCCAGGCATTCTCATAGGCATAGCCCAATTGGAACCCGTTCGAAACCTTAAAGAGAAAAAGTCCGCTTATGCTTTCATTATACCGATATCCGGCACC
>JAUIGC010000322.1 GCA_030429835.1 Bacteroidia bacterium | reverse complement strand
GTTTACTGTTTTTCAATAATCCTTTTCAAATCGATTTTTAATTTTACTCCGCTGATTTTTTTGTCGAATGATTCTTTGATCAAATACTTGAGTAAGCTCGCAGCTTGTGAGCTGGACAGTCCATTTCGATGAATATTAGAAATGCAATTCCTTCGTTCATCCGTGATTCCAATATGCGGTTTATAGGTGGTATATATCCCCATACTTTCAGGGGATGACAGTCCAGGACGCTCCCCTATGAAAACAGCGACAAAGTCGGCATTGAAAACCTTCGCTATGGGGTCTCCGATAGCTACCCTACCCTGTTCTACCAAGGCTACCGCAACGGAGTATTTTGACTTTATATCAGGCAGTACAGCTTTTATAACTTGGAATACATTGGTATTAACCGCTTTTGCGGATAGACCATCTGCAATAACCAGGACAATATCCGCCTTATCTATAGGAGCTTTGTGATTTGATGTTTCAATTTTTCTTCCTAAGTCGGGTCTTTTTAGATATTCCAACCTGTCCCCAACCTGGCTTTTGAATCTGAAACATGGCAGCTCGAGTGTTTTGCATTCGCGTTCCAAATACGTATGGTCCAAAGTCCGTACAATGGCATCCTTTGCCATGGCATGCGCCTCTTTAAGTGCCAAGACCTCATTTAAAGGCAAAGCAGGCCCTACATTACCAATTGCTACTCTAGCATTGGTTAATTCTTTTAATTTCAACCATTGATTTGAAGCTACGATTCCTTTTTTCATAAACTTAGCAATTTATGGTTGTTGGGGATATCGAGTTTATTTCCGGCATCATCCAAAATACCCATATCCAATAGCCAAGAGTGAAATTCAGGTGCCGGTTTTTTGCCTAATACCTTTCTAATATACATAGCATCGTGAAAGGAAGTGGATTGGTAGTTTAACATGATATCATCCGTGGCCGGGACACCCATAAAAAAATTACAGCCTGCAACTCCTAAAAGAGTTAGCAAATTATCCATATCATCTTGATCCGCATCGGCATGGTTGGTGTAACATACGTCCATTCCCATGGGAAGGCCCAAAACCTTAGCACAAAAATGGTCCTCTAAACCTGCCCTAATGATCTGTTTCCCATCAAACAAATACTCCGGACCGATAAAACCTACTACAGAATTCACCATAAAAGGGTCAAAATGTCTTGCGACGGCATACGCACGTACTTCCATCGTCTGTTGGTCTACTCCAAAATTAGCATTGGCCGATAATGCCGAACCTTGGCCAGTTTCAAAGTACATTACCTGATTTCCCAGCGTACCCCTTTCCAATTGCCTAACGGCTTCGTTAGCCTCTTTAAGCATTTCTAAGTTTATGCCGAAAGAACTATTTGTCTTCTCTGAACCAGCAATGGATTGAAATGCTAAATCCACGGGAGCTTTATTTACAATTCCAAGTAGTGTAGTAATATGACAAAGCACACAACTTTGCGTAGGGATTGCATATTTCAACCTTAAATCATCTAACATTTGTAATAAATTGACGGTTACCTCGGGGCTGTCCGTTGCTGGATTAATACCGATAACCGCATCTCCACTTCCATATAATAGACCATCTATTGTACTGGCTAAAATTCCTTTAAAATCATCTGTGGGATGGTTGGGTTGTAACCGTATAGAAACATGATTTTTTAACCCAATAGTAGTTCTGAATTTGGAAACCACCTCTATTTTCTGTGAAACAACTATCAAATCTTGATTTCGCATCAATTTTGATACCGCTGCTATCATTTCCGGCGTTAAGGCCCACTTTATTTTTAAAATATCCAAACCCGTTGTCTCGTCCTTCAACAACCAATCCCTAAATTCCCCAACGGTTAAATTTGAAATTTTGGAAAAGCTTTTTTCATCATGGGTATCCATAATGAGTCTTGTCACCTCATCAGATTCATAAGGTATTACGGCTTCGCTCAAAAATACCTTAAGCGGGGTTTCACTTAAAACATACTGAGCGGCAATACGCTCCACATTTGATTCCGCTGATACTTTGGCCAAAACGTCACCCGATCTGTGCGGACTTGCCTTGGCAAGAACGGTCTTTAAGTCTTTAAAGACATAATTCTGGTTCCC
>JAUIGC010000096.1 GCA_030429835.1 Bacteroidia bacterium | reverse complement strand
TTTTCCGGATACCCTAATAACCGCAATGGCACCAGCTCCCGAAGCCGTAGCCAATGCCACTATGGTCTCGTTTCTATTCATACTGCAAAAATAGTCATTTAGAAAGTTGTTGCCAGTTGATTTTTAGAAGAGCGTATTTATTATTACATTCAATAGATAACCAAATTGAGATGAAAATATGAAAAAAGTGTTCTTACTTGTTTGCTTTTTATTTTTATACGGGTTTAGCCTTTCTGCACAAGAGGTAACCGGGAATTCCCAAGATACAGGGGGCAAAGAGGAACGGATGGAATTCAGGAAGGTTAGAAGGGAGGTCAATAAAAAACAGAAAAAAGAAAAAAAGCAAGATCGTTTGGACAAGGAGGCTAAAAAGGCCGAAAAACTAGAAAAGGATATTTCGTCTACAGAAAAGGGCATTGCCAAAATGGAAAAGCAAGTAAACTCCCTTAAAGATAAAATGGAAAGGAATATCCAAAAAGGAAAGCTTTCTCCTAATGATATTGAAAAACTAAAAAAGAAAATAGAAAAGCTAAATGATAGGCTGTTTAAGGAATCCGAGAAACTGAAAAAGCTACAAAAAAAGGCTTAGCCTATCCCTTGTTGTAACAATTTGCCCATTTATTCGTCATATAAGTAGTTATTCATCTTTAAATCAATCAAAAAATGGAAGTAGTAAATCAAAATATAGCCCTTAGGGAAGATAGGAATCTACTAATTGTAGCCCATTTGAGTCAATACCTAGATTATATTACGGGCTTTGGAGGGCTTATCGTTCCTTTGGTAATATGGCTCAGTACCAAGGATTCCGTAATTGGAATGAACGAACATGGCAAGGCCATTATCAATCTTCAGTTAAGCTTAATTCTTTATGTAATTATCGGGATACCTGCTATTTTACTGTTGGGAGCTGGCATATTGTTATTGATTTTCACCGGAATTTTATCCTTCGTGATGCCTATAGTAAATGCAGTTAAGGCCGCTAATGGGGAATCTCCCAGTTACTTTGGGACCATTCGTTTCATTTCTTAATATAAAATAAAAAAAGGGGACCAATTTTGGTCCCCTTTCTTTTTCGTAAAGGTTGGTATTTAATTGTTCAACATAACCGGCATAACCAACATAGTTACATTTTCACCCTCGTCCAAACCGTCGATCGGTGTTAAGATTCCCGCACGGTTGGGTAAGCTCATTTCCAGTGAAACTTCGTCGGAACCTAAATTGTTCAACATTTCTGTGAGGAATCTTGAATTGAACCCAATCTGCATATCATCTCCTTGATAGGAGCAGGTCAATCGTTCCTCCGCCTTATTGGAGTAGTCGATATCCTCTGCAGAGATATTCAATTCGGCTCCAGCTATTTTTAAACGAATCTGATGTGTTGTTTTATTGGAAAAGATGGAAACCCTTTTAACGGAACTTAAAAACTGATTTCTGGCAATCGTAAGTTTATTGGGGTTTTCCTTTGGTATTACCGCTTCGTAATTGGGATATTTCCCATCAATCAGCCTACAAATAAGTTCTGTATCATCAAAAGTGAATTTTGCATTGCTATCATTGTATTCTATCAAAACGTCCGACTCACTTCCTGATAATATACCTTTTAATAAGGTCAGGGGCTTTTTGGGCATGATGAATTCGGCCACCTCAGAGGCGGATACGTCTTCCCTTTGATATTTTACCAATTTGTGGGCATCAGTAGCCACAAAGGTCAAACTCTCTGGGGTAAATTGAAAAAACACGCCGCTCATAACCGGTCTTAAGTCATCGTTCCCTGCGGCAAAGATGGTTTTATTGATGGCGGTAGCCAGAATATCACCAAGCAGTGTGGTTGAACTGGGGCTGGAAAGTTCCACAGCTTTTGGGAACTCGGCCCCGTCCGCATACGCCAAAGCATACTTACCATGATTGGAGCTGATTTCCACGGTATTATTATCCGCAACAATGAAAGTCAATGGTTGTTCTGGAAAGGTCTTTAATGTTTCTAAAAGTAACCTTGCAGGTACAGCAATAGTACCCTCATTATCGGAATCCACTTTTAAGACAGAACTCATAGTGGTTTCCAAGTCAGATGCCGATACGGTTAGTTTGTCCTTGTTTAAATCGAACAGAAAATTGTCCAAAATAGGAAGTGTGTTGCTATTATTAATAACACCACCCAATATTTGAAGTTGTTTTAGTAAATAGGTACTAGAGACAATAAATTTCATTGGTTATTCTATGTTTTGTTTCAATCTCAAAAGCCCATGCCACATTAAAAACGGCTCTAGGTTATGGGTTTTAGCATCAAACAAAGATATTTTAAAAGCTTATTTATCGGAAACAAACTTATTAACAGTCATACGCTGGTCCCCAGATGGTAGAACTTCCTTTTTATAAGGGTTGACTAAGGTTTTTATGGAGTTCATATTTCGAGTTATCAACTAAGAAGCGCATTTGTACCTCGTTAATGACCCCTTATATTTCAACCTATGCTTTGGGAATATACTTTCCCTAAAAAGGATTGAATATTATAAAAAATCTATGATTACGGTATCCCTGTAATCCAACCCCAGTAATGTAGCCGCACCACCTACGGTCTTAAGATTGCTTTTATATATGGCCAGTTCTAAATATTCAGATGAATTGAAAAGGGCCAAGAGGTCGCCGTCCCCTTTACGTTTACTTCTTTCTACGGAGTAATCAATGATATCGCTATACGCCTTATGAATTTTTTTAATTTTATGGTTCCGTACCAATAACTCAAATTCACGTCCTTTTCTATAGGCCTCAAAAAGATGTTTTTGAATGTTGGTCACTACGTTTCCATAATTGTCTATATATACGACACTGCCAACAATTTTATTGCCTTCGTCCACCAATCGCGGCATGAATTCACGTAAGTCCTTAAGTTCGTTGAACGCTTTACCCACAACCTCCAAAGTACCTCCACGGGCAATATGGCAAGCCACTTGCACGAATACACTTAAAACGGGAAAGGAACCATGCAAGGGATCAGGTATCTTTATCTCTACCGTCTTTTCAGGCCTTATTTCCGATGTAATAAGCCCAATGACTCCAGTATTGGCACTGATAAAATAATGACCATCTACGTACACCACAATATGTTGGTTCTCTTGGGTAGCTTCGGAGTCTACGCCAACGATGTGAATGGAACCCTTGGGAAAACTATTATAGGAGTTTTTAAGGATATAGGCACATTCCTGGATATTGAAGGGAGCAATGTTATGGGAAATATCAACAATTTTGGCATCGGGCAATTCGCTGTAGATGGAACCCTTTAGCACCCCAACAAAGTGGTCTTTTAATCCAAAATCGGTAGTAAGGGTAATGATTGCCATGCAGCAATGTTGATATGTTTTTGGTTAGGCAAACTTAATTTTTACTTAAATTTGATGTACAAAATTAAACAAAAAAATAGCCGAGCGAAATTAAACTTGGTCCAATTAAAATCTTCAAAATCCCACTGTTTGAACGAAATCGTATTAGAACTCACCGAAGTAAGCCCAAGAGAGTTTTTTGGGCAGCAAAATGAAAATATAGAACTCCTAAAAAAATATTTTCCAAAACTTAAGATCGTAGCTAGAGGCAACAAAATAAAGGCCTATGGAGACGAGGACCAATTGGAGGAATTTGACAAACGCTTTGACATGCTTACGGAACATTTCATTAAGTATAATAAACTGGATGAAAATAGTATTGAGAGGGTCCTTACGAGCGAAGATTCCAAGGATTATCATGGTCCGGAAAATAGCGGTGAAACATTGGTTCATGGCGTTAGCGGCAGGTTGATAAAGGCCCAGACCGTAAATCAACGCAGATTGGTGGATGCGGCCAAAAAGAACGATATGGTATTTGCCATAGGTCCGGCCGGAACCGGGAAAACATACACAGGGGTAGCCTTGGCGGTAAAGGCATTGAAGGAAAAGCAGGTACGTAGGATTATTTTGACCAGACCAGCAGTAGAGGCCGGTGAAAATCTTGGTTTTTTACCCGGTGACCTAAAGGAAAAACTAGATCCCTATATGCAACCGTTATACGATGCCCTAAGGGATATGATCCCTGCGGAAAAATTGGCGCACTATATTGAAAATGGTACCATTCAAATTGCTCCAATGGCCTTTATGCGAGGAAGAACCCTGGATGATGCCTTTGTCATCTTGGACGAGGCCCAGAACACCACCCATGCACAAATGAAAATGTTCCTTACCCGGATGGGAAGAAATGCCAAGTTTTTACTGACGGGCGATCCCGGCCAGATAGATTTACCAAGAAGAACGATTTCCGGACTCAAAGAGGCTTTGCTTATACTCCAAAATGTACAGGGCATCGAGATTATTTATTTGGACGATAAAGATGTCATACGACACAAACTGGTCAAGAAGGTGATTGAGGCCTATAAAACCATTGAACATCAAAATTAGAGTACATGTCGAATACCATTTTTGATACCAATTATACCTTTCCGGGACAAAAAAGTGTTTACAAAGGCAAGGTTAGGGAGGTATATGCCCTGGAAGATGATAGACTTATTATGATTGCCACGGACAGGCTTTCTGCTTTTGATGTGGTCATGCCCAAGGGTATTCCATATAAGGGCCAGATATTGAATCAAATAGCCACTAAAATGATGGCTTCTACGGCTGATATTGTCCCCAATTGGTTGACTGCAACCCCAGATCCAAATGTCGCCATAGGCCATGCCTGCGAACCGTTTAAGGTAGAAATGGTCATTCGCGGATACTTGTCCGGTCATGCTGCTAGGGAGTACAAGGCAGGAAAAAGAATGTTATGTGGTGTATCCATGCCGGAAGGTTTAAAGGAAAATGATAAATTCCCATCTCCAATTATTACGCCTGCAACCAAAGCAGAAATGGGAGATCATGATGAGGACATTTCCAGAGAAGACATTCTTAAACGAGGAATTGTATCCAAAGAAGATTACGAGGTCCTGGAAAAATATACTAGAGCCCTGTTTCAGCGGGGAACCGAAATTGCTGCGGAAAGAGGACTTATTTTGGTGGATACCAAATATGAATTCGGAAAGACAAAAGAAGGGAAAATTGTTTTGATCGATGAAATTCACACACCGGATTCCTCAAGATACTTCTATGCAGAGGGTTATCAACAGCGCCAGGACAATAACGAGCCCCAAAAGCAATTATCCAAGGAGTTTGTTAGGCAATGGCTTATTTCCAATGGTTTTCAGGGTCTGGAGGGACAAAAAGTTCCAGAAATGTCAGAAGAATATATTGAATCCGTTTCTGAACGGTATATTGAACTGTATGAGAATATCACGGGTGAAACCTTCCAAAAGGCGGATACCTCAAACATCCATGAGCGGATAGAAAAGAATATTTTGGATTATTTAAGAAAATCCTGATTATTTCAGGTTTTTGAGAGATAGTTCCTTTTTCTCCTTTATTTTCACAAGTATTTTTAGGAAGGCCAATGCTGTGATGTAGGCATCGCCCAGTGCGGTATGTCTATCCTTTTTTGAAATCGAGAATTTCTCTGCCAAATCGTCCAAGGAATAATGGTCCTTAGGTTGGACCAAATAAGATTTGATCAAGGTTTTCTTATATAAAACCCCTGTGTCCAAATAGGTGTTCTTGAGTTTGGGTAGCCCCATTCTTTTTAGGGCACTGTTTATCATTCCAATATCAAAACCAGCGTGATGCGCCACTATGATATGGTTTGCTGCATACTTCAAGAATTTTTGTATCGCTTCTTCTTCAGATATGCAATCCTGTTGGCTATTATTTAAAATGCCATGGATGGGCACACTATCCTTTTTAAAGGTATTTTGGGCTATGTACACATCAAAAACACCATCCACTTGAATGCTTTGTCCTTTTAGTTTTAGGGCGCCAATGGAAAGGATACGATCATCGGTTTTGTCAAATCCCGTAGTTTCCGTATCCAGTACCACAAAAGTAAGTTCGTTGAATTCCTTGGGCACCGATTGTTTGAATAGGTCCGCATACTCCTGCCAATAGTCCGGATATTTTATGGAACGATCAAAAATACCCATTAGCCTAAAATATTGGAAACCTTAAAACGGATGGAAATCAAGTCCTGAATTTCCTTAATAGCCTTGAAGGTTCTTTTTAACTTCATTTTTTCTTCCTTGGTTAGGGATTCCAATTCAATATAGCGTCCGGAATCACGGTGGAGCAAACCTTGCCTGGTCCTAAATTTTATAAGGGCCTTGGTGGCGTATGAACAAGCTAAATACAATTCTTTGTTGTTAGGCTCCAATTCTGCCAATTTTTCATAACGTTCCCAAGTATTGCTTATCGCTTTGACCGAGTGGGAAAGGATAAGTACTCTGGCCGCATCTACTAGGGGCCTTAACGCCCTGTTCTTTAAATCGAAAAAATCTTTGTGCTGGCCATCCTGTTCCACCAAAAAAGACCTAAAAAATCCCGATGGCGATGGACTTTGCAAGGCTCCGTTTGCGATGTGGACCAAGAAAATGGGATATTTTTCTACGCTCGAAAAAATGTGGTCCGACATCTGGTCCACTAAATCCCGGTTTCCAAAGGACAGACTGTAATCAAAAAATATGGACGACATCAGTACTTCATTGGGCCCGGGATTTATAATCCAATAGGATATTTTGTTTTTCCACTCTTTTAAACTAAGGCACCATTTTGGGTTGGATGCCATCATATCCGCCGGACAATATTCATAACCTATTTTATTAAGCCCTTTGGTCACCCTTTTGGAAAGGTCTAAAAAGTATTTCGTGGTCTTAGGAAGCTGTTCCTCGGGAACATCCTCAAAAACAAGGGCATTGTCTTGATCGGTATGTAATAATTGCTCACCACGTCCTTGGCTTCCCAGGGCCAACCAGGCAAAGTCTACAGGTGGTGGGCTCTTCATTCTGTCCAAAGAAATTTTTATTACCTGTTTGATGCAGGTATCGTTCATTTCCGATATTATTTTGGAGGTCAGTGCCATGGGTAAATTCTGTTCCAAATAACCATTTAAGAGCATCATGATGCTTTTACGAAGCTCTTTGACCTGTTTGATTTTTTTGGCCCGTTTTATAGCTTTTACAATTACTGCGGGATTGTCCCCTAAAGACACCATAATATCATTCTTGGAAAGAATTCCTACGAGTTCACCATTTGGGGTTCCATCCTTGGTCAGGATAAGGTGGCTGATGTCATTCTTCATCATGGCCATTTGCGCCTGGGCAATCGTCATTTTTTCCGGATATGTGATGACGGGCGAGGACATTATATTCTTGACACTAGCCGAAATAGGGAAATTTCCCGTTACCACCTTGTTCCTTAAATCCTTATCCGTTACAATACCCAAGGGTAGTTCATTATCGCAAACGAGTATGGATCCGATCCGGTTTTTGGTCATCTTCTCCGCAGCCTTTTGAATGGTAGTTCTTGGCCCGCAGGTAATTAATTTTTTAGTGTATCGGATGGGCTGAAAGTCGTCGATTACCAAATTTCCTTGTGCATTTAAACTGGCAGAAATTCCGGATTTTTCCAGCTTACGTGTTTGATTGTATGGATTTCTGGTGTTGGAGGCAAAACTTTCCGTAAGAAAATTGGACACGCGTTGATTGGATTCGGAAATAGGTCTAAACGCCGCTATGGGAATCGCATATAAAATGGATTCCTCATAAGCCCTGGCTTCCAATTTATAATTTTCTCTGGCTATCAATGGTCTTAAACCAAAAATATCGCCTTCGTCGCAATAATCCGTAATGGATTTTGTAATGGGATTGTTCAGTTCTATGGCACCTTTATGCACGACGTAAAAATGTGGATGTGCTTCCTCGTCCAATGAAAAGACCAAACTTCCTTTTTCTTTATAAATTATGGTAACCTGTTGGGACAAATTCTCCAAGAGCTTTCCCTCCATAATATTGAAAGGCGGATAGTTTTTTAGGAAATCCGCAACACGCTCCGAAATTAAGTTCTTCATTTAACAACTTTTTTTGCGCAATCAACAGTCACTTAGGAAAACTCCAACCGCCAATCCACCCTCAGAGGTTTCTTTATATTTGGAACTCATATCCTTGGCGGTCTCCCACATGGTCTGGACAACTTTGTCCAAGGGTACCTTCGCTTCCGATGGATCGGAACCTAGGGCCAATTCCGCTGCACTAATGGCTTTGATGGCTCCCATGGAATTGCGTTCTATACAGGGTATTTGGACCAGGCCTCCAATGGGGTCGCACGTAAGTCCTAAATGGTGTTCCATGGCAATCTCTGCAGCCATCAATACTTGTTCCGGTGTTCCGCCCAATATTTCGGTCAAGGCACCTGCCGCCATGGCAGAGGAAACCCCTATTTCTGCCTGGCAACCACCCATGGCGGCCGAAATGGTGGCTCCCTTTTTAAATATGCTTCCTATTTCCCCGGCAACCAAAAGGAACTGTTTTATATGTTCAAAGTTACCTGCATGGTTCTCAATAACCAGATAATACATGAGTACGGCGGGAATAACTCCTGCGCTGCCATTTGTAGGGGCCGTTACCACCCTGCCCAACGAGGCATTCACTTCGTTCACACTAAGTGCAAAGCAACTTACCCATTGTAAAATCTGTCGAAATTTCACCTCTGTTTGCCTAATAGATTGAAGCCATTCCTCAGGGTTCGTGTAGGGGAGGTCACCCATTAGATTTTCATGCAGTTCGTAGGCCCTTCTCTTTACATTGAGTCCGCCAGGAAGTTTGCCCTCGGTGTGACATCCGGTATACATACAATCCAGCATGGTGTTCCAAATCCTATTGATTTGATGGTCAATTTCTTCATTGGATCGTAAAGACCTTTCGTTTTCCAAAACTATTTCAGATATCATTTTGGACTCCCTTTTGCAAACCTCCAACAGCTCCATTCCATTTTCGATGGGATACGGAAAGGTATTAAATGCAATATCCTTTTTCTTGGCGTTCTTTCGCTCCTCAACAACTACAAATCCCCCTCCAATGGAATAGTAGGTTTTTGAGGTCTTTTTTCCATCGGTCAGGGTGGCCTGAAACTTTATTCCATTGGCATGGAAGGGCAAGAACTTTTTATGAAATATGATGTCTTTTTCCGGGTCGAAATGAGATGTTTTTATCCCTCCTAAATTCAATTTGCAGGAACTTTTTACTTCGTTCACCAACCTATGAATGTCTTCAATGGGCACATGCTCTGGGTCAGAACCCAGGAGGCCCAAAATTATGGCGAAGTCCGTGGCATGCCCTTTACCGGTAAGCGATAGGGAACCGTACACATGGACGGAAACAGAAGCAATGCTATCCAGTCGTCCTTCGTCCCCTAGTTCATTAATCCAACGTTCGGCAGCGCGCCAAGGCCCCAAGGTATGGGAGCTGGATGGTCCTATGCCAATTTTGAGCATGTCAAAAATACTAATGCTTTCTCTTTGTGACATTATCTTTTTAATAGTCCAACACTAATGTACAAAGTTAGATTGAGGAATAAATTGTTTTTCCTTTTTGAATTGAAGCAAACCCTTCCAAAGGTTTTGGAAATAGGAATAAATGACATCCTGTCAGTTTTTGTCCCTTGGCATATTGTTTGTCATTTAAAGGGTGACTGAAAAATTAAGCACTTAAAATTTAAAACATATAAAATGAGCAAGATTATTGGAATAGATTTGGGTACTACCAACTCCTGCGTTTCCGTGATGGAAGGTAATGAGCCAGTAGTAATTCCAAACGCAGAAGGTAAAAGAACAACACCATCCGTGATAGCTTTTGTGGAAGGTGGTGAAATAAAGGTTGGTGACCCTGCAAAAAGACAAGCGGTAACCAATCCAAATAAAACTATTTACTCCATAAAGCGATTTATGGGTAATAAATTTTCCGAATCGGAAAAAGAGGCGAAAAGGGTTCCTTATAAAGTGGTAAAGGGCGATAACGATACTCCGCGTGTGGATATTGATGGTCGTTTGTACACACCACAGGAACTATCTGCCATGATTCTTCAAAAAATGAAGAAAACGGCAGAAGATTATTTGGGACAGGATGTTACCCGTGCGGTTATTACCGTTCCGGCCTATTTTAATGATTCTCAACGTCAAGCAACTAAAGAAGCTGGTGAGATTGCAGGTTTGACTGTAGAACGAATCATTAATGAACCCACCGCGGCTTCTTTGGCCTACGGATTGGATAAGAAAGATACCGATCAAAAGATAGTGGTATTTGACTTTGGTGGTGGTACACATGACGTTTCTATATTGGAATTAGGAGACGGTGTTTTTGAAGTATTGGCTACCGATGGGGATACCCACTTGGGAGGTGATGACGTTGATCAAAAAATAATTGATTGGTTGGCCGAAGAGTTCAAAGCGGAAGAAGGATTGGATTTACGAGATGACTCTATGGCCCTTCAAAGATTGCGTGAGGCAGCTGAAAAAGCGAAAATAGAATTGTCGTCTTCTGCACAGACTGAAATCAACTTGCCGTATGTAACCGCAACGGCCACTGGGCCAAAACACTTGGTACGTACTTTGACCCGATCAAAATTCGAGCAATTGATTGCCGATTTGGTAAAAAGAACGATTGAACCTTGTGAAACGGCATTGAAATCAGCAGGGCTCTCAAAAAGTGATATCGATGAGATTATTTTGGTGGGTGGTTCCACTAGGATACCAGCGGTACAGGAAGCTGTTGAAAAATTCTTTGGTAAGAAGCCTTCCAAAGGCGTGAATCCGGATGAGGTTGTAGCGATTGGAGCTGCCATTCAAGGTGGTGTATTAACTGGAGATGTTAAGGATGTTCTGTTGTTGGACGTTACACCACTTTCACTAGGTATCGAAACTATGGGAAGCGTAATGACCAAATTGATTGAGGCGAATACGACCATACCCACAAAGAAATCACAGGTATTCTCTACCGCTGCTGACAATCAGCCTTCCGTGGAAATCCACGTGCTTCAGGGAGAGCGACCTATGGCCGCTGATAACAAAACCATTGGGAAGTTCCACTTGGACGGAATTCCACCAGCACCTAGGGGAACACCTCAAATTGAAGTAACATTTGATATCGATGCCAATGGTATCATCAAGGTTTCCGCAACGGATAAGGCAACCGGAAAATCCCAGGATATTAGAATCGAGGCTTCTTCCGGATTGACCGAGGAGGAAATCAAAAAGATGAAAGCCGAAGCAGAAGCAAATGCGGAGAGCGATAAAAAAGCGAAGGAAACTGCCGATAAGCTGAATGAGGCCGATGGTATGATTTTCCAGACTGAAAAGCAACTTTCCGAATTTGGCGATAAATTGTCCGATGACAAGAAAAAGCCTATTGAAG
>JAUIGC010000321.1 GCA_030429835.1 Bacteroidia bacterium | reverse complement strand
CACCTTTTGTGAATAGCATAAACGATTTTATCCTACTGGAACCCACAGGTGTCGAATTTACTATAAGGGGTGCATTTCCTGTATGGTCCTATAGGCAAACCAATGCCACATTAATTGGTGTGGACGCCTCCATTTATAAAAATTGGAATACAATTATTCGTTCGGATCATAAATTTTCGTGGGTTCGTGGTACTGATGTCGATACAGACACCCCGTTAATTAATATTCCTGCGGCAAACTTGAACAATAGTATCGAATTTAAAATTCCTACGTGGAATAATTTTTTGGTAGGTTTAGAGAGTCAATATGTTTTTGAACAAAAAAGATTTCCTCCAAACATTACCGTATTCTCTCCAGAGCAGCAACAAGATATTCTTTTGGATATTAATACGCCACCTGGAGCATATCATTTACTTGCCCTGAATACAGAAGCTTCATTTTCCTTAAAAAACAAAAATGATTTCACTGTAGGTTTAAGCGTATCCAATCTTTTAAATACTTCTTACAGGGATTATTTGAACAGGTTGAGATATTTTGTTGACGATATGGGGAGAAATATTAACCTAAGACTTATATATAATTATTAATTAAAAAATTTCAATTACAAATGAATACAATTCTAGAAACTTTAAAAACAAAGAGTACAATCGGTTTTCTTACCTTGTGTATAGCTGCCATTAGTTTTACATCTTGTTCTAATGACGATGATAATCCTGATCCGGTGAACGAAGAGGAAATAATTACCACCATGAACGTAACTTTAAGTGCTACCGGGGGAACCATTACATTACAATCCCAGGATTTGGATGGTGATGGACCCAACGCGCCAGAGATTACCGTTTCAGGTAGCTTAGCGGCCAATACCACTTACAATGGTAGTATAGAACTTTTGAACGAGACCGAAACTCCTGCTGAGGATATAACCGAAGAGGTTGAAGAAGAGGATGATGAGCATCAGTTCTTTTTTACTACTTCTGGTGCGGTGACCGGTGTTGAATATGATGATGTGGATGGCGATGGCAATCCTGTAGGAATAAATTTTACATTGACAACTGGTGATGCAGGAAATGGCACGTTACAAATTACGTTACGTCATGAGCCTAAAAAACCAAACGATGGCACTTTGGCCGATGCAGGTGGCGAAACTGATATTGCCCAAAGTTTTTCCCTAGTTGTTGAGTAAAACAAAAGGGGTTGCTCCATAAATATTTTTAAATTCTATAGATTACTTTGTTCAAGTTATGAAAAAGTCTTTCCAATAAATTGGAAAGACTTTTTTCTTTTACATCTTTTTCAATATGAATTAATGGAATTAGTCCGATTCCAAGGGATACCATTCAATGTTCGTTAGGGCCGCCCTCCTACCCTTTTTAAAGGTTGGATAATTCGTGGTCAAATAATCCACTATTATTTCCTGGTTTTCTCCCAAATCCCAAAGCCCTTGCGTTTCCTGCATCCAACGTATGGTAGCATTCCACTGCTCCGTGCCCATTCTATTCTGAATGATCAATTTTGAAGAGTGACAGGTAGTGCAATTGGTAATTACTTCGGTAAGTCCTTCTCCCTCCACTAGACCCGTTCTAATATGAATACCGTTGACTATAAGATCTGGATTTTTAGTATCGGAATCTGTTAATTCTTCCTCCTTGCTTTGGACATCAGAATCATTTGAAAGCAATAAAAAAACACCCAAGAAAACCAATACTAGGGCCGTGACACTAAGATAAGTATATAGGGACTTTTTCTTCATGACATTTCTTACTAACCTTACACAACTTTTACTGCAATCCTATGACAGGCATTGTTTAGATATCCTTTTGGATTCCAACCAGGTAGTACCATGGGCTGTTTATTGCCCTCACTATCCGTTGCCCTTGCCCAAACCTCATAGTATCCCTTTTTTGGAAATTTAATCAATCGGTCAAAATGTTGCCAGGCCAAACGATTCACGGGGGGGGTTAAATTACACGTATGCCAAGATGTACCAAAATCTATGGAACACTCCATTTTTTGAACCTCAAATTCTCCCGCCCAGGCATGTCCAGAAATGTGAAATGCAGTATCCATTGTTATAATGGCTCCAGATTTAGGAGAAGTTATCAAGGACTT
>JAUIGC010000095.1 GCA_030429835.1 Bacteroidia bacterium | reverse complement strand
CCCCGCCAACGCAACAGACGCCTCCGTGTCATGGACCACCAGCGACCCCGGTATCGCGACGGTGAACGGCAGCGGACTGGTAACGGCAACAGGTACGGGTACGGCCACCATTACGGCGACGACAACAGACGGTACTTTTAGTGGAAACTCTGAAGTTACAATAGTGGATATTGAAGAAACTACAATATATCCAAACCCTACTTCGGGTACAGTATATATTGCCGTTCCAAATGATGTCATCAAAGAACTTAATGTTAAAAGTGCCGGTTTATACGAAATCTCGGGTAAACTACTAATTGAATATTCGGAACAATTTTCAAATGAAGGAGACAATATTTTCCTTATAAATATACCTGAGGTGAGTTCTGGAATGTACCTCTTAAAAATAGTCTATAAAGACGATAGCTATATTACCAAAAAATTATTGGTTAAAGATTAAGCTAACTTTACGGTAAATAAACCGAGATTCTTTTCCAACTAAAAACATAAAACCAAAGTTGAAATTTTTCGGCCTCATTAAAATTTGTTTTGGAGTTTGTTCAGTTCCTCTAATAAATTATGTTTATCTAAAGAGGTGTAGGCATATTTTTGATGTCTAAGTAAACCCAACCAGGGGTATCTTATCGAACAATTTTATACCTTAATCAAAATTTCATTTTTTATTATGGTTTTTATTATTTAAATAGAGAAATTTACATCAAACCTTAATAAAATGTCTTCAAAAATTGCCTTTATTGGTGCTGGAATTGCAACCAGTTATACCCTGATACCGTTTCTAGATAATTTTGACAAAGAAAAACGTACATTTTTAGAACTTTATATTGTAGATAAAAGTGCTGATTTTTTTAAAGGTATGCCATACGGAGATCGATCAGGTAAATCTGTCCTGTTGATCCAAGATCTTAAAAATTTCATCTCAGAACCCCATAGAACACATTTTAAAAACTGGTTAAATCAGAATGTAGAGGGTTTAGCTCAAGAGTTTACTGAACACGGAGGACATTATGCCTTGGACTGGGTCAAAAAAAATAGTCCCTTTTATAATAAGGGTGAGTGGGACAATCTCTATATTCCACGTTTTTTCTTTGGCAAATACATTGAACAGGAAGTGCTTCAACGTATTGAAAAATTAGAGGCCAAGAATAGGCTTTCTATTCACTATATTAAAAAGGAAACTGTTAGCATAACCAAAAAACAGGAGGAATTCAAACTGGTTTTTAAAGATGGGGCTCACCTCCTTGTTGATAAAGTCATCCTTTCTATTGGCTCCTTACCCTATAAGGAATTGTACAAAAAACCCATAAAAAATGATTTAAAGTCACTCTATATTAAAGAACCCTATGGAGTGGGTATGGAAGAAAATATGTCTCAAATCGTAAATTTCGTCAAGACTAGGAATGCCAAGAAACTCCCGACAAAAATAGCAGTTCTTGGAGCCAATGCAAGTGGTTTGGAAATGATTTACAAAATTTGTGATAAATTACCATTGGAGGATTATAATACTTCCTTTTCTACCTTGTCTTCCCATGGAGTAATGCCGGACGGAACGTTTGAACCGGAAAAAGCGAACTCCTTTAAGCCAAAGCATTTGATGGACTTAGCGAAGAAGGAAAATATTACTGCCAAGGAGATATCCGAAGCGACCCATAAAGATATTGATGAGGCCGAAGCCCTTGAAATAGGTGCTGCCACCTCTGTTGGAATAATTTCAAAAGGTTTTGGAGCTCTATTACCAAAGTTAGGTGAAAAAGAGCTGTTAAATTTTGCGTGTTTTTACGGAAATCAGATTGGCCGAAGACAACGTTGTGCCGGAAACCATTATCTCTCTGTAGTCGATGAACTATCCAAAAGGAATCGTTTTCAACATATAAAAGGAAGATTTTTACAACTTCAAGAAAACGAAAATGGATTAGAAGTCAGCTATTCAAGTACTGATAAAAATTCCGAGAAAATGAAGGATAGTGAAGATTTCCATATTGTAGTAAACTGTCTGGGGAGTGTCAATTTAATGGCGGAAGACCTTTCCCCTTTACTAAAAGGGCTTATTACCGAGGGACTTTGTACCCCCAACCCTTCGCAAATTGGCTTTCATATCGATGAAAAAATGCAGGCTTCAGAAAACTTGTTTGTGGCGGGTCCACTTCTGGCAGGCAATCAAATAGAGGATAAAATATTTTGGCATTTGGAGCATTGTGTGCGTATAATTTGGTCCAGCAACGTTCTATCCAAAAACCTTTGGGCCAGTCTATCGGAGAAAGTCGCCGTTTAAAACTTTCTCTTTTTCGAGTTCATATTTAAAGGGTTTGAAGTAGTAATACGTATTATACTTTGTATTTTTGGAGTTGTGAAAAGAAACTATTTCATGACCCCGAAATCCATCTTGAAATTTTACATAGTACCTATCCTCTTTTTATTACATACATCCATTTTTGGTCAGTTATCATATGAAAGTGCATTTCCCAATCTCACCTTTAATTTCCCTGTGGAAATGCAGGCCCCTCCAGATGGTAGCAACCGATTGTGCATTGTTGAACAGCCTGGTATAATAAAAATTTTTAACAACGACCCTGACACCACAGAAAATGAAGTGGTTACTTTTTTGGACATTACCAGTAAGGTAGCTTACAGTTCCGGACAAGAAATAGGACTCTTGGGACTAGCCTTTCATCCACAATTCATCTCCAATGGACATGTCTTTGTTTATTTTATTGATAAACCAAGTAGTTATAGAATAAATGTAGTTCGATATACGGTATCACAACAAAATCCTAATATTTTAGATGCAAATAGTGAATTCGTAATTGCCCAATACCTCAAGAACCAAAATGATTCCAATCATAATGGGGGAAAAATAGCTTTTGGCCCGGATGGTTATTTGTATTTATCCATAGGGGATGGAGGTGGTGGAGGAGATCCTCAAAAGAATGGTCAAAATTTAGAAACTGTTTTTGGAAGTATTCTAAGAATTGATATAGATGTTAATGGTGATAATCCCTTGGAAGCGAATCCTGAACAGCCAGATGGACACTATGAAATACCTAATGATAATCCCAGGTTAGGACAAGCTGGATTGGATGAGCTCTTCGCTTGGGGTGTACGTAATACTTGGAAGTTCTCATTTGATAATGAAGGTCGATTATGGGGAGCAGATGTAGGTCAAAACGCCTATGAGGAAATCAACCTCATTGAAAAAGGCGGAAATTATGGATGGAATAGATTTGAGGCCGATAGTCAACCCAGTTATGGTGCCGAATCCACATTGGCAACCTCCCCCGACATAAAACCTATTTTTTTTTATAACCATAATGCTGGGGACGTTTCCATTACTGGGGGATTTATATATAGAGGCAGCCTAGTAGACGAACGTCTACAAAATGCATATATTTATGGGGATTATGTATCCGGCCGGATATGGGCACTTCGGTACGAAGAGACTTCCGAAACCGTTTCAAACGAACTTCTTTTTAAAACAAATGGTAGTTATATTTCCTCCTTTGGAGAGGACGAATTTGGAGAATTATACTTCTTGGGATATTCCAACGCCGCAAAAATATATCGATTGGCCAGTAATACTTCTGAGCCAGAAACCGTTCCGGTAAATGGCGTTGGAAATTGGGAAGCAATTGATCCGGGAACCAATGGGACCGTGGAGTGTATGATTACCGATTTCAATGGAAATTTGATAGTAGGAGGCAACTTTAGTTCCGCTGGAGATATACCTGTCTCTTATCTGGCTTTGTACAATACCACCGGTATTTGGAATGCATTATCACCTGGATCCAATGGACCCATATTGGATATGGCAATGGCCAGTGATGGTAAACTCTTTGTGGCCGGGGATTTTAGTGAAATTGGTGGAATAGCGGCTAACAATATTGCATTTTATGATGGTGAAAATTGGAATTCTTTGGATACCGGGACCAACGGACCTATTTCCAAGATTACCTTTGATAAAAGTGGTTCCATTCTATATGCAGGTGGAATCTTTAGTATGGCAGGAGAAACTATGGTAAATAATATTGCCAGGTGGGAAAATGAAAGTTGGCAGGGTCTTACAGATAGTAATACCGATGTTACAGGTACCAATAATGAAATTCGTGCTATTGCCTTTGACGATGAAAACAATCTTTATATTGGAGGAAATTTTGACATGGCCGGGGGAATAAGGGCAAATAGAATCGCCAAATGGGATGGTACGAACTGGGACTCACTCGGTGACGGCACAAGTGGTTTTGTTCAAGCAATAGTTTTGAATGATGGCTTTGTATACGCAGGTGGAAATTTTGTAAACGCAGGTAATAAAACTGTGCGAAGGATTGCGAGGTTTCATATGCAAAGTCAAACGTGGGAAACTTTAGGTAATGGTGTCAGTGGAAATGTTAACGACATGGCTTGGCACAATGGTCAACTTTATGTTACAGGAACTTTTACCACAGCAAGTGATATTGACATCGAACACAAAGTAGTGAATAATGTTGCCCGATGGAATTCCACTCTAGGGTGGCAAGCTCTTGGAACAGGAACGAATGTTGGCATTGACAACAGAGGGAATGCTCTTTTATTTCTTAAGGACTCCGATGAGCTGATTATAGGTGGGAATTTCAGTCGAGTAGGAGCTGCGCCTAATGTAAATAATATTGCCAAATGGTCTATTCTAGATAATGATGGGGACGGCGTAGACGACACAATTGATGCCTGTCCAGATACGCCTGCCAATGTTGAGATCACTGAAAATGGTTGTCCAATTCTTCCATTTCCATCTGATCAGTTTACTATAAAATCAATAGGCACATCATGTATTAATACTGCAAATGGTTCTATAAACATTATTAGTAAAACAAGCGGCGAATTTATAGCAGTCCTAAGCGCCAACAATGCGATCGAATCCTTTAATTTTGACAGTTCACTCACCATTTCAAATCTTGCCCCTGGATCTTACAATCTTTGTTTGCAATCATCCACAGGTGAATTTTTTGAGGTTTGCTCCGTCGTATCCGTTGGAGAGCCCGAACCTCTTAGTGTTTTGACCTCCATGGATTTCCTAAACAAAACGGTTACCTTAAAGGTTGACGGAGCTACAAATTACATTGTAGAACTAAACGATAAAATAATCGAAAGCAGTTCTAATCTAATTACCTTGCCTTTGGATAGAATCAACAACGAATTGGTTGTAACATCAAAAGAATGTCAAGGTTCTTATTCCGAAACTATCATTTTAGAAGACTCTTTAATGGCTTATCCAAGCCCTTTTAAGGATATTTTGAACATAGATTTATCCAATCTACAAAATGAAGGTGCTGAAATAAATATATTTGATATTACAGGAAAATTGGTTTTAAATGATAAATTTATTGCTTCAGAAAATTTAAGGACATTAAATACTAGTAATTTATTTAGTGGGTTATATTTTGTTCAGCTAAAAATTGGTCGGGTAGTAAAAGTCATCAAAGTAATTAAATCATGAAAAGAAAATTAGGGTTTTTTATTATTCTAAGTACCCTAATAAATTGCAGCCCCGATAGCGACCTTGCTGAAATATTGGGTCCAGCGATTACCATCAAATTGACTTTTCCCGAAAATCTTTCCGAATGTACCGAAGGCACCTCAATTTCTGAAACAGAGAGTGAGCTTACCTTTCTTTGGGAGGAAAACGACAGGGTTGAAACGTATAGAATGACACTCACCGATTTAAATTCTTCAAATGTTCAAGTATTGGAAAGTGACGTGCCTGAATTGAAAGTAATTTTGAATAGGGCAACTCCCTACTCTTGGAACGTTTCCTCATCCTCCAATCCAAATAAAATACGTAGTGAGACTTGGTTTTTTTACAATGAGGGGCCGGGTTTGGAAACTTTTGTACCTTTTCCCGCCACTGCAGTTTCCCCAGCTTCTGGATCATCAATCTCGGTGACCAGTACCACGGTTAACCTTAGATGGAGTGCAGAGGACCTTGACAATGATATTGTTGGATATGACCTTTACTTTGGGGAGAACAACAACCCGGAATTATTTGAATCCGATTTGGAAAGTGACCAATATAGTGGTATTCCTGTAAGCGCAGGCAAAACGTATTATTGGAAGATAGTTACCAAAGATAGTCTTGGTCAAGAATCTACTTCTTCGGTTTTTTCCTTTACCGTGGGATAGTGTTTTTTGGAAAAAACTACCTACTTAAAACAAAAAAACCGCTCTTTTAAGAACGGTTTTAAATATCATTTTTTTAGCAATTATTTTAAAACTCAACAATCAAGAATTCAGATCTTCTATTTTCCTGATGCTGTGCCTCTGTACATCTAACGCCATCAATACAATTGTTGGTGAGTTCCGTTTCCCCTTTGGCCTTACCTATTAAACGTTCAGGTGATATTCCCTTGTCCTGAAGATAATTTAAAGTGCGTTCCAAACGCTTTTCAGACAACCATTGGTTATAAGATTCCGTACCACGGGCATCTGTATGGGCAGAAACTTCAAGAATGACTGAATCATGGTTCTTTAAAATCTGAGTAAGACTATCCAGCAACTCTTTGTCCCTTGAAGTAAGATAGGAAGAATTTAGTTTAAAGTAAACTTTCCCTAAACCATCTATTTGTTCTTGAATATTTCTTAATTCAGCTTCCCTTCTATCCTTGGCTGCCTTTTCAGCAGCTGCCAGTTCAGCCGCCTCTTTTTCCCTTCTTAGTTTTTCTGCCAATAGGGCTTCTTCTTTTTGTCTATTTACTTCGGCAATGGAATCCGCCTGCCGCTGCTTTTCCTTTTCAATGGCTGCTAATAATTCCATTTTTTCCTCACCTCTTTTTGAAAGACCTTTTTCTATACCAAATTGATATACTACTCCCACGGCGTGTTGAATATGGTTGGAAGCACCATCGGATTGACTCATAGCCCATTTACCTGACGAATTAAAGTCCAATCCCCATCTATCAGAGAACCATGTTCTGAAGCCCACAATAGCATTATATGTGCCTCTACCTAAGTTATTTGCATCCGTATAACCCAATCCAATACCAACATAGGGATCAAACCATCCAGTTTCGCCCACTATTTTGTTCAAATCATAAGTTAAACGCGCATCCAATCCAAAATAGTCAATATCGCTTGGGTTTATTTCACCATCCACAATATTACCTTCCTTATAGACACTATAAGTACCTATGGCCTCTACCCCAAGACCGCTCTTAAAATATCTTCCAATATTAATACGACTAGGGTAAGGAACAAAATTCCATTCTTGGCCTACATTGAACAAACCATCAAAAACGTTCCCTGAATCATCAACAGCGTTAAATCCAATGCCGAAAATCCAAGAGCTTTCTACAATACTATCTTTGGAAGTAATTTGAAGTTCTTCCTGTGCCAAGCCAAAATTGACTATGGCAAAAATCATACTTAGGGTAATTAATAATCGGGTTCTCATGTCCATTAAATTTGGGTATTACTAAGCAAAACTATGATATTAAATTTTAGATCTCAAAAAAGTCCTTTGTAAGGTAATTTTTATCGTTTGATAGATGTATTTCTATAATTTTCCGATGTAAGCTATTGAATTTTAATCCTCTTATCGGTCTTGGATATGGTATAAACAAAAAATGGAGTCATCACAGCGGAGCTTTTGCCCTTAGTCAAATTTTTGGTTCTTTTTAGTACGAGTACTTCACTGGAGACCTTTCCCAATATAACATCTGGTTCATTATTAGTGGTTTCGCCCTTTAACCTGATAATTATGGTATTTTTTTTGAAGTCTATTTCCGGAACGGTCAATCCAGGTTTTCTTGTTCTATTTATTTTTCCAAAAAATTCTTCCCATTGGACCTTGTTATTGATTACCAATAGCCGTTCGTCTTCAAAGCCGCTATAATCCCCACTTAGTATGAGTTCCATTCCCATATTGCCATCTTTTCCATTTTGAGCACTTTCATGGCTTTTGCACCCAGAAAGACTAACTAAAAGAATAAAAAAGGGAAAAAAAGTCCTAGACATTTTTTAGTCGGCTTTTATACGCTCTTTCATAGACATCCTCATATAGTGGCAACACCTTTAGTATATCAAATTTTTCTGCTTCCTTGACGGCATTTCTTTTGAACCTTTCCAAAATCTCGTCATCTTTTAAAACATGGGTGGCGTTTTCTGCCATTTCATCAATATTACCAATATCGCTTAAGAAACCGGTCACACCATGGATGTTTACCTCCGGAATTCCACCGGTATTACTAGAAATTACGGGAACTTTATTAATCATTGCTTCCAAAGCCGCCAGACCAAAACTCTCTGTTTGAGAGGGTAAAAGAAAAAGATCGGAGAAGCAAAGTATTTTATCTATTTCATTACTGTTTCCCAAAAAGATAACCTTGTTCCCTATACCCAACTCTTCGCACAATCGCTCTGCCCCTTCCTTTTCAGGTCCTTCACCTACCATGATTAGCTTGGCAGGAAGCTGTTCCTGTATCTTATAGAATACCTTAATGACGTCTGGTATACGCTTTACCTTTCTGAAATTACTGATATGTGTAACAATACGTTCACCTTCCTTCGCCATCGTGGACCTTTGGCAATCCGTAAAGGATGTCTTGTATTTATTCTTGTCTATAAAATTTGGGATTACCACAATTTCCTTTTGAATATCAAATGTATCCAAAGTTCCCTGTTTCAGACTTTCTGAAACAGAGGTAACCACATCGGATTGGTTGATACTAAAAGTTACTGCTGGCTTATAAAATGGATGTTTTCCTACCAAGGTAATATCGGTACCGTGAAGCGTAGTCACCATAGGAACATAAATTCCCTCTTCTTCCAGCATCTTCTTGGCCATATAACCTGCGTATGCATGTGGAATTGCATAGTGAACATGCAATAAGTCTATGTTGTACAACTTAATAGTGTCTACCAACTTGCTTGAAAGTGCCAATTCGTAGGGTTGATAGTGAAACAATGGGTATTCCGGTACATGGACTTCGTGAAAGTAAATGTTATTGTTCAAAAGTTCCAGTCGCACAGGCTGTCTATAAGTAACAAAATGCACCTCATGTCCCCTATTGGCCAATGAAATTCCTAATTCTGTAGCGACGACACCACTACCCCCAAAAGTGGGATAACATACTATTGCAATTTTCATAACTACAAAATTACTCTTTAATTTAGAATGGAATCGTAGATTGCCTGCTGAATCCTGGTTCTTAACCCAGATTTAACTAAAAGCGTATTGGATGCCGTAGGGTAAGTCCTATTGGATAAAAAGACATAAACTATTTCTTCCTCGGGGTCCGCCCAAGTGAAGGTTCCGGTAAAACCACTGTGTCCAAAACTTTTTCTGGATACGCAACCACAGGTAGGTCCGCTATGTTCTAATTGAGGCTTATCAAACCCAACACCTCGTCTTACATTTTTATCACAGAAATAGCAAGTGTTGAATTTCTTAACGGTTCTGGAATCAAAGAATTTGGTACCCCCATAGTATCCGTTCTGGAGGTACATTTGCATAATTTTGGCTACATCATTAGCATTGCTGAACAAGCCTGCGTGGCCTCCTACCCCACCTTGCATGGCTGCTCCCATATCATGAACATATCCCTGTACGGTCTGATATCTGTAATAATCATCTTCCTCAGTGGGAATTATTTTATTCTTTGGAAATTTATCCAAAGGATTGTACGTAGTATAGTCGGCTCCAATTCTGCTATATAGAAAATCGTCCACCAAGACATTGAGTTTTTGTCCATAGGTATCTTCCACATACTTTTTCATGACATAGTACGGTACATCGCTATAGCGATATCTATTGGATTTTAGGTCTTGCCTCCCGATTCTATTATAAATGGAATCATTATAGGCATCGGTCAAATATAAATTTTCTGCCACCTTCACAGAAAATCCCGGAGTTGGTTGGTTTCGATAGAATTCCTTGGAAGGTCTTCTATCCTTATCCAAAGTCCTCACATAAAAGGGAATCCAAGCGGGTAACCTACCGTAGTGCGACAACGCCTTTAATACGGTCACGTTTTTAATCTCAGTATCAGAATACTCCGGAACCAATTCCTCAAATGTATCGTTCAACTCGATTTTACCCTCTTCCTCCATTTTCATGACCATGGGTAAAGTGGCCAAAATTTTCGTCAGGGAAGCCAAGTCATAAATATCATCGTCGGTGACCTCAACCGTTGAATCATAGGTAGGCTTACCAAAACTTTTGTTGTAGACTACCTTACCGTGTCTTGCTATCAGCACCTGGGCACCTGGATACATAAGGCTATCCAATCCGTCATGGACAAGTTTATCCACTTGGGCAAGGCCCTCCGAGCTAAGACCCACCCTTTCCGGAAGACTGTATCCCAATCGACCTAATGATGATAATTTGATTCCTGTGCCCGCCCTAAACTCAAAGCTGCCACTAACTGGCAATTTTCCCGATGCAGGAATGGCACCAAAGAGAAGCTCTGCAGTTTTTTTTTGGGCAATTTCGCTGTTCTGGTAGGATACCACTACGGCATCGATGTTCTGAAAGGTTGCAATATCAGTAAGGGCATAGGGCTTTGCAAATACGGCAAGAATCAAATTTGATGAACGCAAATTCGATATTTCCTGAAGCCAAGCCAATTCCCGATCTGTAAATTTATAGGCTTTCCAGGGGCTCTCATTACTTTTATGGTGACCAATTATGACCAAATTGTAATCGGCCAACTGCTTTTTAAGCGACTCAATGTTGTCATCGTTGATTTGGGTGACCTTGGCATATTTATTTAATTCGGAAATAAAAGCATCGTTTGGGGCGTCCCCAAACTTTACGTAGGCAATCTTCTTGTTTTCAAGATTTTTGATTCCTATTAAATCAAACCTGTTTTTTACGACCGTAAGGGCATTCTCAATGGCCTCTTCATATAAAATATCATCTTCAACGGTATTCAAATCTTCATAAAGATTTTCTAAGGTTATCGGTCTATAACTATTGAGACCTACCTTATATTTTGCCATTAAAATCTTCTTCACGGATTGTGCAAGCCTTCCTTCACTAATCCTACCCCTGTTATAGTTTTTTATCAATAGGTTTTTGGCATCCGCGACATTTTGGGGCATTAAAAGTATGTCATTGCCGGCGTTAAAGGCAGCCAATTCTACCTCCCCTTCCGTACCGAATTTAGTAGCACCTTGCATATTTAGGGCATCGGTAAAAACAAGACCTTGAAAGCCCAATTCTTCTTTAAGTATTCCTGAAATAATCTGTTCCGATAAGGAAGACGGTAAACCTTCTTTAATTTCCAGGGAAGGAACTTCTAAATGGGCCACCATCACACTACTCAAACCCGCATCGATCAACTTCTTGAAAGGATAAAGTTCCAAACTGTCCAATCGTTCCCTTGAAAATGGAATCACGGGCAAATCTTTATGTGAATCTACTTCTG
>JAUIGC010000320.1 GCA_030429835.1 Bacteroidia bacterium | reverse complement strand
GTGGCCATGTTGAGTTCATTGGGAGATACCTTAAAGGATTATTTCATTACCAATCCATTTATCAATATGGGCACTGCCATATTTGCGACCGTCGTATTGATATTTTTTGGGGGACTAGCTGGTTATATACCTGCTAGAAGAGCGGCCAGAATTAAACCAATTGTAGCATTAAGGGACGAATGATATGAAATTTATTTTCGATAGAAATACTTGGCAAGAAATATTCGGTTCTATTAGTAAAAATAAGACTAGAACTATTATCACGATCGTGGGTGTACTCTGGGGCATTTTTATCTATATAGCCTTATCCGGTGCGGCCAAAGGAATGGATAACGGTTTTGAAAAGGTATTCGAAAGTGTATCTATGAACAGCATGTTCGTTTGGGGACAGAGCACTAGTATGCCTTACGAAGGTTTCAAAACTGGGCGCCCCATGCAACTAAAATTGGGTGATGTCGCAAAGATGGAAAATAGGATACCGGAAATCAATAACATTGCCCCACGGATTACATTGGGGAATTTTGGTTCAGATCCGGTTTTTACCGTAAGAGGCCAAAAATCTGGAAATTATCCGGTAAATGGGGATTATCCTGTCTATACCAAAATAGCTACAAAACAAATTTTTGATGGAGGTAGGTTTATCAATGATGAAGATATTTTACAGGCACGAAAAGTATGTGTCATTGGAGAGCGAAACTTACAGGAACTATTTGAAAAGGATGAAGACCCTATTGGACAATTCATAAGAATTGGAGATGTCTATTTTCAAGTGGTAGGGGTACACAAACTGTCTCAAGGCGTTAGTTTTGATAACGATAATGCCATTTTTATACCTTTTACTACATTCCAAAAACTATATAATACGGGTGATAATGTGGACTATTTCTGTATTGCCGCCTATGATAATGTAGATGTAGTACAGGTAGAAAAGGATGTTAAGGCACTTTTGAGAAATATACACCGTGTTAATCCTGAAGATGAAAGAGCTTTTGGTTCTTTCAATTTGGGAGAAATGTTTACTAGAGTTTCCGGGTTTGCCAAGGGAATGACTTTTCTAAGCCTTGTTGTAGGTATAGCCACAATATTGGCAGGTGTCATCGGCATTGGAAACATCTTGTTAATATCCGTTAAGGAGCGTACCAAGGAATTAGGTGTGAGACGGGCCTTGGGTGCTACGCCTTCCGAAGTGAGGAACCAAATTATATTGGAATCGGTTTTCTTGACCATGGTTGCAGGGGTTATCGGGATCATATTGGGTGCAGGAGTATTATCTATAATAAATAACCTGACGAAGGATTTGGATTTTCCATACACCAATCCAACGGTGCCCATACCCTATGTTCTTGGAGCCTTATTGATTATGGTAATCCTTGGAACGCTAATAGGACTGATTCCCGCACAACGCGCAGTAAGTATAAAACCAATAGATGCATTAAGAGAAGAATAACAACCATTTAAATAAACACTTAAAATGAACAAAATCGTAAAATATATCTTAATAGGAGTTTTAGTGCTTGGAGCACTTTGGGCCGCTGTTTTCTTTATAAAATCCAACAGCAAATCTGCTATTACGTATGATACCAGCCAACCTTTTATTTCGAGCATCGAAAAGAAAACGGTGGCAACCGGGAAGGTGGTTCCGGAAGATGAAATTGAGATTAAGCCTCAAATTTCTGGAATTATTGAAAAGATATATCTGGAGGAAGGAGCTAAGGTAAAGGCCGGAGATTTGATTGCCGTGATTAAAGTGGTACCCAATGAGCAATCTCTAAACCAGGCAAGTGGAAGGGTTAGAAATGCTGAATTGGCCCTAAACAATGCTAAAATAGAATACGATAGGAACAAATCCCTTTTTGATAAAGGAGTAATTTCCAGTCAAGACTTCAACAATTTGCAACTTACCTATAACCAGGCTCAGCAGGAGTTGGAGAATGCCCGGGCGGACTATCAAATTATCCGTAGGGGGTCTGCCGGTGGATCTTCCAGTGCCAATACCAATATTAGGGCCACTGTAGATGGTACTATTTTGGAGATTCCTGTGGAGGAGGGTGATCAGGTGATCCAAAGTAACAACTTCAATGATGGTACTACCATTGCCTCTATTGCGGATTTGGGTCAAATGATTTTTGAAGGAAA
>JAUIGC010000319.1 GCA_030429835.1 Bacteroidia bacterium | reverse complement strand
GATAGTCCGTCCAGTTTATCCAAAAGGTACGTTCCCGAACCATCATTTAAAGTAGACCCCATTCCTAATTGTGGGATAGGGTTTCCGGTCATTTGTATCGAAATAAATATGGCGGGCACCATAAAGGCGAAAATGAGCACACAGTACTGTGCTACCTGGGTGTAGGTTATGCCTTTCATGCCGCCCAAAACCGCATAAAAAAGCACGATGACCATTCCTATGATGACCCCGGTATTGATGTCGACTTCCAAAAAACGTGAAAATACCACCCCAACACCTCGCATTTGTCCGGCGACATAAGTAAATGAAACTATGAGGGCGCAGATAACGGCCACAATTCTGGCGGTTTTGGAATAATATCTATCTCCGATAAAATCAGGTACTGTAAACTTTCCAAATTTCCGAAGATAAGGAGCCAATAATAGCGCCAAAAGTACATATCCACCAGTCCATCCCATGAGATAAACAGAACCATCATATCCCGCAAAGGCAATGATTCCGGCCATGGAGAGGAAAGAAGCTGCGGACATCCAATCCGCGGCCGTTGCCATACCGTTGGCCAAAGGTGAGACCCCGCCTCCGGCCACATAAAAATCCCTAGTGGAACCTGCACGGGACCATATAGCGATACCTATATACAATGCAAAGGTGATTCCGACAAGAAGATAGGTCCATATTTGAACGCTCATAATGGTTTGGTTTGAATGATTTTTCTATTTAAAAGGGCATTAATAGGATATCTAAGATCTTTTTATTCATCATACCCATATTTTTTGTCCAATTTGTTCATAAGTCGGACATACACGAATATTAGTATAACAAAAACATAGATCGACCCTTGTTGCGCAAACCAAAAACCGAGCTTGAAACCTCCTATCTTGATTGAATCCAAGGCATCCTTAAAGAGGATTCCTGCCCCATACGATACTAAGAACCAAATTGCCAAAAGGATGAAGAGATATTTGACGTTTTCTTTCCAGTATGCGGTAGCTTGCTTTTGTTTGTCGGACATTTTTAGGAATTATCTATTTAGACTAGAAATTTAGTGAAAATACTTTAATTGGGTAAGAAAATCACACCGCTGGATGAATCCCTTTGAGCACCTGTCACCGTTTTCAGCACATTGATTTCCTTTTCAGACCTAAGTACTCCCATAAATGCAAAAACGAGTGCTTCCTTGAATTCTATCAATATTTTATCTGGAACTACCACTTCAATTTTAGAATCCAATTTTTGTTCTAAAGTTTCAATAAGAAAAGCATTTAGGGCTCCTCCTCCGGTGACAAACAATTTTTGATTGGTTTTATTGGTATTTAAGGCCACTTGCTGGGCAATTTTTTCACATATGTGATGTATGGCCGTATGTAATAAATTTTCAGTGCTATCCTTGGTTTCATTTACAATGGGCACCACCTTCTCCAAGAACCACTCATACCCAATGGATTTAGGGTGGGGTAGTAAGTAATAGGATAGTCCGTTCAGTTTTTTTAACATCATTGGATTAATGGTACCCGACCTAGCATGTGTTCCATTTTCATCATAATCCAAATCAATTTTTCTCGTAATATAATTCAATATCATATTGGCTAGCCCGATGTCGTAGGCTATTCTTCTTCCTTTCAATTCAAAGGAAATGTTGCTAATGCCACCAAGGTTTAAGCAAAAATCATATTCGCTAAAAAGTAAGCGGTCACCAATGGGTACCAAGGGTGCGCCTTGTCCTCCCAAGGCAAGGTCATTACTTCTAAAGTCACAAATAATTGTATGTTCAGAGGCATTCGCTAGATGTTGTCCGGAACCCAGTTGAAAGGTAAGTCCAAGCTCGGGGCGATGATGGGAGGTATGGCCATGACTGGCGATAAAATCGACTTCCAGGTTCTGTTCTTGAATAAAATCCTTTGCCCGTTCCCCAAGCCATGTACCATATTCATTATGAAGCTGAAGCAGTTTTTCTGCCGATAGATGAATAGCGTCCTTGAGGTCGCTTTGCATTTTTGGGTCATAGGAAATACTTTCCGATGCTTTTATCTCAAATTGCCACTGGTCTTTCTTTTTCCAGAAATGGCAGTATGCAAGGTCCAGGCCATCCAATGAGGTGCCGGACATCATTCCAACGACTTTATAGATTTTCATTTTTTTCATTAAGTTAGGGATAC
>JAUIGC010000094.1 GCA_030429835.1 Bacteroidia bacterium | reverse complement strand
TAGGACCGGAACCTAGAACAACGATTTTCTTTCTATCGGTCACCACACTATCGTTCTCCACATATCTGGTTCCATCCGGCTTTTCTATCTCTTCCTCAAAGGTAGAATAGTAATAGGGTGTCATGGCTTTAAACTCAGCTGCGCAGGTATCCACCAACTTATAGACTCGGTTTACATTCAGTTCTGTACGTTTATTGTAGACCTCGCTTTCGTAACAATCCAGCATGTGTGCAATTTGCCTATCGGCAAAGCCTTTTTGCTTGGCTTCCAATAACAATTCCTTGGATAAGGTGGCAATGGTATATTTGGAAATTTCCTTTTCCAATTGATATAATTCCTCGTATTGCTTCAGGAACCACATGTCTATTTTGGTAATCTCGTGAATCCTGCTCAAAGGAATCCCCATTTGTATGGCATCGTAAATCACAAAGACCCTATCCCAGCTTGGAATGGTCAATTTACTTATGATCTGATCATAGTTTTTATATCCCTTACCATCTGCTCCCAATCCATTTCTCTTGATTTCAAGAGACTGGGTTGCCTTGTGAAGCGCTTCTTGGAACGACCGGCCTATGCCCATTACCTCACCAACCGATTTCATCTGTAGTCCCAATGTACGATCAGAACCTTCAAACTTATCAAAGTTCCATCTTGGTATTTTTACGATAACGTAATCCAAGGTCGGTTCGAACAATGCCGAAGTGGATTTTGTTATTTGATTTTCCAATTCGTCCAAACTATAGCCAATGGCCAGTTTGGTAGCTACCTTTGCGATGGGATATCCCGTTGCCTTGGAAGCCAAGGCCGAAGATCTTGAAACCCTAGGGTTTATTTCGATGGCAATAATATCTTCCTTCTCATCCGGACTTACCGCGAACTGGACATTACATCCTCCTTCAAAATCACCGATACTTCGCATCATCTTAATGGCCATATCCCGCATTCTTTGGAAGGTCCTGTCCGAAAGTGTCATGGCAGGTGCAACGGTAATGGAATCCCCGGTATGGATACCCATGGGGTCCATGTTTTCAATGGTACAGATAATTACTACGTTGTCGTTTTTGTCCCTCAACAGCTCCAACTCATATTCCTTCCAGCCCATCAAGGCCTTATCGATCATTACCTCATGGATTGGTGAAATTTCCAGACCATGACTTAATAAGGCGTCAAAATCCTCAGGTTTATAAACTATGGAAGCCCCTGCACCTCCTAAAGTATAGGAAGCCCTAATGACCAATGGAAATCCAAATTCCTGAGCAATTTCCTTTCCTTTTAAAAAGGAAGTTGCAGTTGCCTGGGGAGCCATGCCGATACCTATTTTCAACATCAGCTCTCGGAATTTTTCCCGGTCTTCCGTAATATTAATAGCATCGATGTCCACACCTATCAATTCTACACCAAAATCTTCCCAGATACCTTTTTTGTCCGCTTCTATACAAAGGTTAAGTGCCGTTTGACCTCCCATGGTTGGAAGTACTGCATCTATCTGTGGGTGTGCCTTTAAGATTTCTACAATCGATTTTGTCGTTAGTGGTTTTAAGTAGACATGATCCGCCATTGAGGGATCCGTCATAATAGTTGCCGGGTTACTATTAATCAATATAGTTTCTATTCCATCCTCCCTTAAGGATCTTAGAGACTGACTTCCCGCATAATCGAATTCACAGGCCTGACCTATGATAATAGGTCCGGAACCAATAATCAAAATTGAATTTAAATCTTTTCTTTTAGGCATTCCAATAATAGTTTCTCGTTATCTAAAATTTCAAAATTAGGTCAAAAAAAAGGTGCTGAACTTAAAGAAGCAGCACCTTTTTTTAAAAGTTATCTACAAGTCATTACTTTTTATGACGTGGCTCAGAGGAAACAGTTAGTTTTTTTCTACCTTTTGCCCTTCTTCTAGCAAGAACTTTTCTTCCATTAACGGAAGCCATACGCTCACGGAAACCGTGTTTGTTTTTTCTCTTTCTCTTAGATGGTTGAAATGTTCTCTTGCTCATCGCCTATATTTTAAATCTAAATGAATGTCTTTTTTGAAGTACCGTTTAATGCATCGGTAAAACCGGGTGCAAATATACAAAGAGTTTTTTCTTTGGCAAGTAGTAACAAAAAAATATTTTACAAATTACATTCTTTCCAAAAGCTAGGTTTTCGCTAATTTTGCCCGAATCAATTTTTACCGGTTTCTATCTTTTGGAAAATAAGCTTTTATAGTTAAAACCGGTCTTATACAAATCAACATTCAACCATGTTCAACAAAAACATAAAACTAGTCATTGCAGGTTTAATTATAGCATATGCCGTCTACCAATTTATTGAGGGCAATATTGGCAACGGTATATTTCTAATCCTTTTGTCCCTAATCTTCGTCTTTCTATATTTTAGAAATGAAATTATCCTGCTGGCCTTTCTTAGGATGAGAAAACAGGATTTGGCAGGAACCGAAAAATGGCTCTCCAAAATAAAGAATCCAAAAAGTGCCTTGATTACCAAACAACAGGGGTACTACAATTATCTACATGGAATCATATATTCACAGACCAACCTTACACAGGCAGAAAAGTACTTTAGAAAAGCTCTTAAGTTGGGATTGACGATGGATTATGATGTGGCCATGGCCAAATTGAGTTTGGCCGGAATATCCATGCAGAAACGAAGAAAGAGAGAGGCTACCATGTTGTTGAACGAAGCAAAAAAATTAGACAAAAACAATATGCTGACGGAGCAGATAAGAATGATGCAACAGCAAATGAAGAAAATCTAATTTTGATCTATCTCTCCTATTTCGATGTTTCTTTATAATATCCTTTATTCGGTATTTCTATAACATACTTCTTGCGCGAGCTATTGTTCAAGTGCGGCTCACGTAGCCAAGGATTGTGGCGCTTTAAAATCTTATAGTTGATTTCATACTCTTGAGCAAAATCGGCAAAGCTCGAAACTGGCTCATCAATTTCAACGGTAAAGGTCGGTACAGCGGTGTAATAATCCTCCTTGTCTAAATGGAATCCATATTTCTCAGGATTTGACAAAATTTCTTTAATGGCCAAAATTCTGAAGACATATCTCCCAGTTTCATCACCTAGAAGCAAATCCCAATAATTGTCAACCTGTTGAATGCCCATGTATTTATTGATGGATCCAGGACCCGCATTATAAGCCGCAGCGGTTAAGGACCAACTTCCGTATTTTTCCTTCCACTTGTTAAGATATTTACAGGCAACTTCGGTTGATTTTTCCAGATGATATCTTTCATCTACATTTGAGTTGACTTCCAAACCATATTCGCGTCCGGTTTCCCTCATAATTTGCCAAAATCCTGTAGCACCGGCAGGAGAAACCACATTTGTTAACCCGCTTTCTGCAACCGCCAAATATTTAAAATCATCCGGAATACCATTTTTTGCCAAAATCGGTTCTATAATAGGAAAGTATTTATGGGCCCTTTTCATTAAAAGCAATGCATTGGACTGCCAGTATGTATTTACCAAAAACTCACGGTCTACACGCTCCATAATTTCAGGGTCTTCTTGTGGGACCACTTCTCCGGCAAAATTTAAATCAGAAGGAATATCAATGGATGAAATACGATACTCTGCCGCCACGTTCTTCTCAATAGTATCATTGGCAATGGTATTTTTACTGTTCGCGCTGACCAATTCCGTAGATGTAGTTGCAAAAATCAAGGTGCCAACAATAAAAAGGACACCGCAAAACATCAAAATATTCTTTAAGAGTTTCATATGTAAAAACCGTTTATGTGTAATCAAAGGTATTAATAGAACTAGGTTAATCCAAAATAATTGTGGGCAGGTGTTCATTAAACCATTTTGCCCGATGGATAATCATAGCATGGGTCCCATTTTTGACCGAAGTATAATTGGACATATTGGCTACAGGAAAAACAGTATCCCTATCCCCTTGAATGTGAACCAAATTATTGGGATATTCCGTTTGCTCCCAATTAACCATTTGATCGATACACCAATCAATATATTGTTTGTCCCTTATAGAAAGGTATTTTTCGTAAAGCTCCAATCTTTTCACTACGGTTTCCCCAAAGGCATATTTGGCCAAAAGTTCTACATTGTTCACAAGACCGGTAGGCAGTAGTTTGTGAATTTTGGTATAACGTGCAAATACCATCTTTTTAGGTAATTCCTTTTTCAGTTTTACACTAGATATAATAATGATTTTCCTAATTGAAATGATTTTTGCGATTTCCTGCACCAATATTCCTCCCAAAGATACTCCTATTAAAACAGGGTTCTCATGTACAATTCTTTTGGATAGTTCTTCGGCATAGGATTCTAAGGATTGCCCCTTCCCAGGAATAAACCAATCCAAAAAATGGGTTTCAATTCGATCACGGGGCAATTTTATGAATTCAAAAATGGAAGGACTCGCCGCCATTCCCGGCATAAAATAAACATGGATTTTAGAATCTTGCATAAAATGCAAATGTCATAAAAACTAGGAATTTAGCTAAATTTTTGTTACTTTTGAACATTGCTTGTTAATAAATTCTTTATCAAGATAAATAAGCACTAATGAATTACGATTGGAGAACATCGTAATTTTTTTGTCTAAACCTAACACTAAAATCAACTATATGAATGATGTTATTATTAAGGACAATGCTTTCTTGCGCCAATTTGAAACAACAATTAATGGTCAACTCGCAAAAATCGAGTATTCTTCCCAAGAAAGAAAAGTCTTTTTAACCAAACTTGTAGTACCAGAAGATGTGGAACAAGAGGGTTTTAAAGAAAATTTTATCAAATCAGTTCTCCACCATATTCAAGAGCAAAATCTAAGGGTGGTTCCAACAAGTCCTCAAATTGCAGGATTTTTGAGAAAGAACAGACAGTACAAAGAAATGTTGCCAGTAGGCATACGTATCTAATCAAAAAGCTCCTCACAGTAGGAGCTTTTTTTATGCCAATACCTCAGAATTTACAAAGTCCAGGGTAACGATACCATCCTCTGCTATCTCCTTAAGTCTTATTTTGTGTAACGTATTAACCAAGGTTGGATTCCAAGGGGTTTTTACTTTTACATAGTTTTCTGTAAATCCATGGATATAGCCTTCCTTGTTCTCTCCCTCGAACAATACCTCTAATTCCAATCCCAATTGGCTTTCATAAAAAGCCCTTCTCTTTTTTACGGATAAGGCCCTGAGCATTTTACTCCGTTTATTCCTAACTTTTTTGGGCACTACCCCATCCATAGTTGCAGCTTCCGTATTATCCCTCTCCGAATAGGTGAAGACATGTAAATAGGAAATGTCCAATTCATTCAAAAAATGGTAGGTCTCCAAAAAATGGTCGTCGGTCTCCCCTGGAAACCCTACGATAACGTCTACCCCAATACAACAATTGGGAATGACCTCTTTTATTTTTTGAACACGATCTACATAGAGGTTGGTGAGATACCTTCGCTTCATCAGTTTTAGCAGTTCATCACTACCACTCTGTAAGGGAATATGAAAATGTGGAACAAAGCTATCGCTTTGGGCTACAAAATCAATAGTTTCGTTCTTCAAGAGATTCGGTTCGATGGAAGAAATCCTTAACCTATGGATTCCCTCCACTTCATCCAAGGCCTTTACCAGATCCAAGAAAGTATGCTCATGTCTTTTATTGCCGAACTCCCCTTTACCGTAGTCACCAATATTGACTCCCGTCAAAACGATTTCCTTAATATCCTGTGCTGCAATTTCCTCTGCATTCTTCAAAACATTTTCCAGTGAATCACTTCTGGATATTCCCCTGGCCAAGGGAATAGTACAATAGGTACATTTATAATCGCATCCATCCTGTACCTTTAAAAATGCTCTAGTCCTATCTCCTATCGCATAACTTCCCACATAAAAGTCGGCTTCCTGGATTTCACAGGAATGTACTTCCCCCATGTCATTTTTTGACAGGTCGTTTACATAATCTGCAATGTTAAATTTCTCGGTCGCTCCCAACACCAAGTCAACTCCATCCACTTCAATAAGTTCTTCCGGTTTTAACTGGGCGTAACAACCTATGGCAGCAATGAAGGCCTTTGGATTGGACTTTTGCGCTTGCTTGACAATGGTTTTAAATTTTTTATCGGCATTTTCAGTGACGGAACAGGTATTAATAACATACATATCTGCATTTTCGTCAAAATCAACCCTGTCAAAGCCCTCTTTTACCAAACTTCTAGCAATAGTAGAAGTTTCGGAAAAATTAAGCTTACAGCCCAACGTATAAAATGCAACCTTCTTTTTCATGGTTTAGGAATTGAATTTCCTGAATGTTCAAAATTAATAATTACGCCACTTTTTAGTTATCTCAAAAACATGGTTCAGGATGTCCGCATCGGCATCGGTAAACTCTACCCCTCTTCTGGCCATCATAACCTTGGCAGCTTCAAATGCCTTTGCAGGCAAATAGGAGGAAAATCCGGAAGCACCTCCCCAACTAAAACTGGGTACAAAATTTCTTGGAAAACCAGGAACGTATATGTTGGAATTCACACCGATGACCGTACCCGTGTTAAACATGGTGTTGATAGCCGTTTTACTGTGGTCTCCCATCATCAATCCACAAAATTGTAATCCGGTCTGTTCAAATTTTTCCGAAGCGTAGTTCCACAAACGCACTTTGGCGTAATTATTCTTAAGGTTGGAGTTATTGGAATCCGCCCCAATATTACACCATTCCCCAAGTACAGCATTTCCTAAATACCCTTCGTGACCTTTGCTTGAGTATCCAAAAATAACCGAATTGCTCACCTCGCCACAAACTTTGGAATGGGGTCCTATTGTCGTTGCGCCATAAAGCTTACCTCCCATTTTAACAATGGCATGATCGCAAAGTGCCAATCCACCACGGATAAGGCTACCTTCCCAGATTTCAGCATTTTTCCCAATATAAATGGGTCCATCGGTAGCGTTCAAAATACTGTACTCCACCTTGGCCCCTTCTTCCAAAAATATCCGTTCCGGACAGATTAAACTATTTGTTTTGGAAATGGGTTGACTGGTCCTTCCTTTGATCAATAAGTCAAAATCCTCCTGAAGTGCTCTTTCATTTTGGGAAAAAATATCCCAAGTGTTCTTAATTTGAAAGAGTTCCTTTTCATATTCCACCACATTAAAGGCGCCCCAGTCGTTATTTTCATTCACTTTGTTGGACCTGTAAGCAATTATAATATTCTCCTTTTTCAATACTTCCGATTCCTTAAGTGCTTTAACGTGATCAAGGAGAAAAGCATCAGGCAAGATACTTCCATTGAGGAACACGTTATCAGACTTCAAGACCATCGGAAACTTTATGCTTAGATAGTCTTCCGTTTTGTAACTAACGGATGTATTTAAATATGCTTCCCATTTTTCCCTAATGGTCATGATCCCTATTCTTACATCGGCTACAGGTCGAGTAAAAGTAAAAGGTAATAGGTGTTCCCTAACAGGGCCATCAAAAAGGATAAAGTTCATGAAGATTTTTTTTCAAAATTAAGCAATAGGCAAAAATCTATGGTCCTAAACCTGCCTAAATACTTAAAAACTAGACATTATCTAAAAAGAAACGCCCCCAAAAACTTGGAGGCGCCGATTTTATAGGGTATAAAAAATTCTTATTCCTCCTCTTTGTTTTCGGGTTTGGAGAATTTCTTGTACTTGTTCTTAAATTTGTCGATACGACCGGCAGTATCCAAAAATTTGGCTTTACCAGTGTAAAACGGGTGTGATGTCCTTGAAATCTCCAATTTTATTAATGGATATTCAACGCCATCAACCTCTAAAGTTTCTTTTGTATCCGCTGTAGATTTGGTAATGAAAACATCGTCGTTGGACATGTCCTTGAAGGCTACCAATCTATAATTTTCTGGGTGTATTCCTTTTCTCATTTTTAAAATCTTTATCGTACCCATTCCAACGGGCACTTATTTTAAGGCTGCAAATTTAGTCAATTAATTAGAATTGCCAATTTATTAATTAGAAAAATCAGAAAATAAATTGTAGCTTTTGTGTAACATTTTTATATGCTAACATACTTATAGAGTAATCAACTTTTAAAACCTAAAAACAATGGAAGAAAATAAACCTAAAACTGGGAAGTTTGCTTTGACCTATGGTGCCATACTCGGAGGAATAAGCATAATTTTTGGTATAATGCTTTATTCTGCGGATATGCATTACCAAGGAGGCATCGCGGTTATGTTAATCAGCTTAGCCCTTTCAATTGCTGGTATAGTCTTGGCAATGATTCAATTTAAAAAGGCAAATGGTGGTTTTATGTCCTTTGCTCAAGCCCTTAAAGTAGGTGTTGGTGTAAGCCTTGTTGCCGGAATTATCGGAATCATTTTTAATCAATTGATGGCCAATGTAATTGACCCAGATATGATGGCCAAAGCTATGGAACTACAAAGAAACCAGCTCATGGAAACAACATCTATGACTCCTGAACAGATAGATGCCCAAATGGAGATGGGTAAAAAGTTTTCTACACCAACCATGCAAATAGTGTTTGGACTTATCTTTAGTCTTGTTTTGGGTTTTATCATATCATTGATTTCCGGACTCATTCTAAAAAAACAGGAAGATTAGAACTAATTTGTATTTTTGAAGGGAATTCCTGAAGTAATCAATGCAACTATCCATAGTTATTCCCTTACTAAACGAGGAAGAATCCCTCAAAGAACTTCATGATTGGATTGCATCCGTGATGCAATCCAATCATTTTTCTTATGAAATTTTATTTGTTGACGATGGTAGCACGGACGATTCTTGGAAAATCATTGCGAAGCTTTCAGAACTCAACCCTCATGTAAAAGGAATTCGTTTCCTTAAAAATTTTGGAAAATCCCAAGCTTTGCATGCCGGATTTAAGGCTGCTAAAGGAGATGTTGTCATCACGATGGACGCGGATTTGCAGGACAATCCAGAGGAAATTCCGGAATTATACCAACTTATTCAATCCAAGGAATATGATTTAATCTCTGGATGGAAAAAGAAACGCTACGACTCCCTTATATTTAAAAACCTGCCTTCCAAACTTTTTAACTGGGCCGCAAAAAGAACTTCTGGGGTAAATCTACATGATTTCAATTGCGGATTGAAGGCCTATAACAAATCGGTCATAAAAAACATTGAAGTATCGGGTGAAATGCACCGATACATTCCAGTCTTGGCAAAAAATGCTGGGTTCAATAAAATCGGCGAAAAAGTAGTAAAACACCAGGCCAGAAAATATGGAAAAACCAAATTTGGCATGGAACGATTCATCAATGGTTTTTTGGATTTGATCACCATTTGGTTCGTTTCCCGTTTTGGCAAACGCCCCATGCATCTCTTCGGTGCTTTGGGGGTTCTAATGTTCATTATAGGTTTTGGCTTCGCCCTGTATTTAGGTATAGATAAACTTTTTTTAAACCCCTTTGGTCGACTGATTACAGATAGGCCAGAATTCTATATTTCACTGGTATCCATGGTCATTGGAACCCAGTTGTTCCTGGCAGGATTTATAGGGGAAATCATCACACGATCCAAAAGAAATGAACCACGTTACCATATTTCCGAAGAATTGAATTTGAACACGGAACAAACACAATATTCTTTGTAAATTTAGATATCACAATTAAAAAAATTATACATGGATAAGATCCTTGATACCGCCAAAAGTTGGCTGACCGACTTTTTTGACCCGAAAGTGAAGGAAGAAATACAGCACCTAATCGAAAATGACACCGAGGAGCTAAAGGACCGTTTTTATAAAAATATGGAATTCGGAACCGGAGGTATGCGAGGCGTAATGGGCGTTGGAACCAACCGTATCAACAAATATACTCTTGGGAAAAGCACGCAGGGACTTAGTAATTATTTGAAAAAAGTTTATGCCGACGAAGACATTAAAGTGGTTATTGCGTACGACTGCCGACATAATAGTGATACATTGGCCAGAACGGTTGCCGAAGTATTTTCGGCAAACGGAATCCATGTGAATCTATTTTCAGAACTACGTACTACGCCAGAACTATCGTTTGCAGTAAGGCATCTAAAATGCCATGCCGGTATAGTACTCACCGCTTCTCATAATCCACCAGAATACAACGGATATAAAGTTTATTGGACGGATGGCGGACAAATTGTACCTCCTCAAGATGGTGAAATCATTGCTGAAATCAATAGTCTCAGCTTTGAGGATATCAACTTTAAGGCCAACGATAGTCTTATCAAGGTCATTGACAAGGAAGTGGACGAAGCTTTCTTTGAAGCATCGGTCAAAAATGGAAGTGTTAACGCAAAAGGCAAAAAAGATTTTAAAATTGTCTTCACCTCACTTCATGGAACTTCCATAACAGCGATTCCGGAAGTGTTGAAAAGAGCTGGGTATGAAAACGTAACCATAATTGAGGAACAAGCTAAACCGGATGGTTCCTTTCCTACTGTAAAATCACCCAACCCAGAAGAACCAGAAGCATTATCTATGGCCATAAAAAAGGCTGAGGAAATTGGTGCAGACATGGTGGTAGGCACCGACCCCGATAGTGATAGATTGGGCATAGCGGTTCGTAATTTGGACGGTGAGATGCAAATCGTTAATGGAAACCAGGCCATGGTCATGATGACCAAGTTTCTCTTGGAAAATAGAAAAAAACAAGGCTTTAAAGGAAATGAGTTCACGGCCACAACTATCGTGTCCACTCCTATGGTAAAAGCCATGGCAGATGCCTATGGCGTTGAATATAAGACCTCCTTGACCGGATTTAAATGGATCGGTAAGATGATCAAGGATTTTCCGGAATCCGAATTTCTCGGAGGTGGCGAAGAAAGTTTTGGCTATATGGTGGGCGATTTTGTGCGCGACAAGGATGCCGTTACTTCCACCCTATTGGCCTGTGAAATTGCGACCCAAGCGAAAGCCAATGGCAGTTCCTTTTTTAAGGACCTAATCGATTGCTACGTGGATTATGGTTTTTACAAGGAGCACCTGATTTCCCTAACAAAAAAAGGAATGAGTGGCGCGGAGGAAATAAAGCAGATGTTGAAGGACTTTAAAGAAAACCCTGTAGAATCCGTTGCAGGATCCAAAGTCGAATGGATCGAGGATTACAACACATCCATTGCTAAAAATGTTTTGACGGGGGAAGAGAAAGCGATAGATATTCCTAAATCCAACGTGTTGATTTATGAAACCGAAGATGGTACCCGCATTGCCGCAAGACCCAGTGGTACGGAACCCAAGGTAAAATTTTATATCAGCACGAATACAAGGTTGGACAAAGCAGAAAACTATAATGCTGTTTCTGCTCAGTTGGATGCGAAAATCAAAAGCATTGTAAGCGAGCTTAATCTAGGTTAATGGATTATTTTAAAAAGATTCTTCGCTTTGCGAAACCATATCGCAAATACGGATATCTGAATATTTTTTTCAACGTACTATATGCCCTCTTCAGTGCCCTTTCCTTTGCGGCGTTGATTCCCATGTTGGATGTTCTATTCGATAAAACCAAACAAGTCTTTGAGGCGCCTAAATATGAGGATTTAGGTCATTTAAAGGATTACCTCCAGGAATATATCAATTATAGGGTAACCGCCTATTCCGGGGATGATGAAATGAAGGGTCTGGTACTGGTAATTGGTCTGGTATTGATTC
>JAUIGC010000093.1 GCA_030429835.1 Bacteroidia bacterium | reverse complement strand
GGGCACATAAAGGTATTTTCCTTTCCTTTCAATATCCTGTGGAAATTCCTGGAGTATCGGTTACCAACTTTATGAAAACGGCCATCAATGAATCCAGAAAGGCCAAGGGATTGGAGGATATGCCCGCTAATGAAATGTTGAAGTTGATACGGGATAAGTCTGAGATGTTGGAAATAGACCGTAAATTTCTGTCGAGGTCTTTGAACGAAGGTTTTTCGGGAGGGGAAAAGAAGCGTAACGAGATTTTTCAAATGGCTATGTTGGAGCCTAAAGTAGCTATTCTGGATGAAACGGATTCCGGTCTGGATATTGATGCCCTACGAATTGTTGCCAATGGGGTCAATAAGTTAAAGAGCAAGGATAACGCCGTAATCGTAATTACGCATTATCAGCGATTATTGGATTATATCGTTCCCGATTTCGTACACGTATTGCACGATGGTAAAATTGTGAAGTCCGGAGGTAAGGAATTGGCCTTGGAGCTAGAAGAAAAGGGATACGATTGGTTAAAGCAGGAAGCGTCCGTTTAAGAGAAAAGTCCAAGGTAGAAGGTATGAGTGGAGTGCTCAGGGCACTAACTACCAACAACTAATTACTTATTACTAAAATAAAATGGATTTAAAAGATAAATTGATTTCTTCCTTTATGGCATTCGAGAACAACGTGGATGTAGAGCATCCCGTTCATGATGTGCGTATGGAAGCGATAAAGAACTTTGAGAAAAAGGGATTTCCTACCAAAAAGGAAGAAGCATGGAAATATACATCCTTGAACAGCCTTCAGAAGGTGGATTTCAGCATTTTTCCAAAGGAAGAAAACGCCTTGGAATACAAGGATGTGAAAAAGTATTTTTTACATGAGATAGATACCTATAAAATCGTATTCATAGATGGCATCTATAGTTCCTATCTTTCCGAAACTACCCATGATGGGGTGGATATCTGTTTGATGAGCGCAGCTTTGAGCAAACCCATGTACCAACAAGTAATTGATGTGTATTTCAACAAGGTAGCCTCAAAGGATGAATCCTTGACCACATTGAATACGGCATTTAGCAGGGAAGGCGCCTACATTTATATCCCAAAAAATAAAATGCCAAGAAAACCTATCGAAATCTTGCATTTTGCAACGGGTAATGAGGCCTCCTTGATGTTGCAGCCTAGAAATTTGGTCGTTGTGGAGGAAAATGCCGAAGTCCAGATTATTGAAAGGCACCAAAGCTTAACGGGCAATGAAGTGTTGACAAATTCCGTAACGGAAATATTTGCGGCGGAAAATGGGATTGTAGATTATTATAAGATTCAGAACGATGCCCCCACAGCATCTTTGATAGACAATACATATATCAACCAAAAAAATAAAAGCGTAGTTAGGGTGCATACCTTCTCCTTTGGAGGGAAATTGACACGAAATAACCTGAATTTTTATCAGAACGGGGAATATATAGATTCAACTATGAAAGGTGTTACTATACTGGGGGATAAGCAACATGTAGACCATCATACTTTGGTACATCATATAGAACCTAATTGCGAAAGTCATCAAGATTATAAAGGAATTTATGGTGAAAACTCCACAGGGGTTTTCAATGGTAAAATCATTGTGGACAAGATTGCCCAGAAGACCAATGCCTTTCAGCAAAACAATAACATTTTGGTCAGTGATAAGGCTACTATCAACACGAAGCCGCAATTGGAAATTTTTGCCGATGATGTAAAATGTTCGCACGGTTGTACCATTGGGCAATTGGATGAAGAGGCCCTATTTTATTTGCAAACCAGGGGAATTCCAAAAAAGGAGGCGAGAGCGCTGCTTATGTATGCCTTTGCGAACAATGTCTTGGCAACCGTTCGCATTCCAGAATTAAAGACTAGGATAAATAAGCTTATCGCCAATAAACTTGGGGTAAACCTTGGCTTTGATTTATAGACTTTCATGAAGAAATTTAACCAATATAGAAGAGCCATTTTTACAATGGCTCTTTTTTTGTTTTTACTCCAATGGGTAAGGTCACAAGAGGCCCATTTTGGGGTTAAGGGTGGATTCAATTATTCCTCCATCGTGGGTGACCTTACGGATGGGTCGAAATTTAGATTTTCCGGTCATGGAGGCATATTTATGGAAATCGATTTCTCCGAGAAATTTAAGTTGCAGCCAGAATTGCTATATTCTTCCCAAGGCTTTCAATACAGTACCGATTTGGCCGCCATTCAAACCAATGGTTCTGTTGGGGAGGAAAACGATTTCAGGACCAACGTTCAGTTAAATTATCTTACGATTCCTATTTTAGGAAAATTTGCCCTTACTGACCGTTTAGACGTAGAATTCGGTCCACAGTTTGGGTTTTTGCTCAATCAGGTAATAAAAAATAAAGACTTGAATCAGGATTCCAATTTGGAAAGAAGGTCTTCCATTTCCGGGGATTTTCAATTGGACTATGGCGCTGCCGTGGGACTGGGACTAAAATTAAACGACAATTTCTCCATATCCCCAAGATTTTACATAGGGCTTAGAAATAGGTTAAATGCACTCCAAGGAGCACAGAACTACAACGCTGCGATACAGTTATCGCTCAATTATGTTATTAGGTGAATTGTGTCAAGCGAAACCGAGCTTTTGAGTATGTCAACCAATATATAGCTCAGGTTTCTTAAGAAGGATTTAGGCTACAATTAACGGTTTGTTGAGTAATATTAACAAACCGTTGTTATTTTCCTACAAATTGTAAATCTACATTAGCCGCCATAACAACTAATCCAATCAATGCTCTATGAAACAGTTTTTTATTACTTCGGCCCTTGTGTTCATTTCCTCATTTTCTTTTGCTCAAGACCAAAAATGGAGTGTTGAGGCGAATTATCCTTTAACTTTCAAAACAGCACCCGCAATAGGGGAAATCAATGGGGTCTTGGATTTGGGTGCGAAATACCGTTTTTTAAATGTTGGTATCTTCAAGTTAGGCACTGGTATTAATATATCCTACTTTAGGGAATATGACAACTTCACTTACGGATCACAGAATGGGGATGCTTTTTTTGATTACAAAAAGAATGTCGTGATTTTGCAGCCTAAGGTTTTTGGAGAAATGGAAATACCAGGTTTCACAAGACTAAAACCTCAAATAGGATTAGGATATTCCATTTTGTTCAACAATACATATTCCAATGATAACGATGTCGTTTATGATTTCCCTACCGAATCGGATGGAGGGCTAAATTTGAACTTGGGAGTTAGTTATGATCTTACAAAGAGATTTTATGTACAAATTCACTGGGATTACTTATGGATGCATTATAAGGGCACTACAGATCTTTCTGGGCAATCTTACCCATATAGTATAAAGGAAAATTTAAGCATATTTAAAGCGGGTATCGGTTTTCGGTTTTAGTCTTGTGAAAATTATAAAATGGGTAATCCAATAATTAGTTATCCGCTCTTTTTTTTGAGACGGAATATACTAATTCATGTATCTTGGCCGAGATAACCATTAACAAATTGATTTTGAAGAAGTGCGTTTTATTCTTTTTTCTATTTACAATAATAACCTCACAAACAAAAGCCCAAAACTTCAATATAGGCGTGAAAGGGGGATTGAATCACTCTAAAATTATTGCTCCTGGAGATGACCCCTTTAGTGCTAGAACTTCGTTTCATGCGGGGATATTTGTCGAGGTTCCCATGCGTGGAAAATTCAGTTTTCATCCAGAAATCCTATTTTCTTCTCAGGGAGGAAAAATAGAATATAATAGGTTGAATATCAATGATCCTTCATTCAATAATGATTATGGTGTTGTTGTTGCCAAAGAAGATTATCTTTTAATTCCCTTGATTACCCGATTCAATTTCAACCAAAAAATTTCATTGGAATTAGGGCCACAAGTTGGCTTTGTAATTTCTGGTGGTTCTTTTATAGATTATGGGCCAACTTTGGGAGTAGGTTGGGACCTCCCTAGGAACTTTACTGTTCAATTTAGGTCCTATCTGGGTGTTTCTAATGTATTTAGGGAGTCTATTGTAGAAAACCAAAGTCTTTCCGATAAGATTTATTATGGCTTGCTTCAGTTATCTGTTGGATATAGCATTTTTTAATTTTATTAAGGATTCCCCCTACTCCTAATTGTCACATACTAGGTATCTTTGTATATCATTACATCGATATGCTGGATATTAATAAGATACGCGAAGATTTTCCAATACTTAAAAGAAAGGTCAATGGCCAACCTCTAGTGTACTTGGACAATGCTGCAACTTCACAAACACCAAAACAGGTCATTGATGTCATTGTAGATTATTACGAAAACTACAATGCCAATATCCACCGTGGTGTTCATGCGCTTTCACAAGAGGCAACGGATAAGTATGAGCAGGCCAGGATAAAAATCCAGAAGCACTTTAATGCGGCCAAAACCCATGAAATCATATTTACTTCCGGTACAACACATAGTATCAACTTAGTGGCCAATGGTTTTTCTTCTATTCTTGAAAAGGGAGATGAGGTTTTGGTTTCTGCCATGGAGCACCATTCCAATATTGTACCTTGGCAAATGTTGTGCAAGCGTACAGGTGCTGTTTTAAAGGTAATCCCCATGAACCAAGAAGGGGAATTGTTGATGGATGTGTACAATGAATTACTTTCCCAAAAAACGAAACTGGTATTCTGTAACCATATCTCCAATGCCTTGGGAACAATCAATCCCATTAAGGAAATTATAAAAAAGGCCCATAGTGTAGGGGCTGCGGTTTTAATAGATGGTGCTCAGGCCGCCCCCCATATTGTAGCGGATGTTCAGGCGTTGGATGTCGATTTTTATACCTGCTCCGCACATAAAGTGTGTGGTCCTACGGGGGTAGGAATGCTATATGGAAAAGAGGAATGGTTAAAAAAATTACCACCTTACCAAGGGGGGGGAGAAATGATAGCCGAAGTCACCTTTGAGAAAACCACCTATGCAGACTTGCCCCATAAGTTTGAGGCCGGAACCCCAAATATTTGTGGAGGTATCGCTTTTGGTGCAGCATTGGATTACATGAATAGCATTGGGTTTGATGAAATTGCAAAATACGAGCACGAATTGCTGCTATATGCTACCCAAGAATTGTTAAAGATTGACGGACTCAAAATTTATGGTACGGCAAAAAATAAAACTTCGGTTATTTCTTTTAATATCGATGGTATTCACCCCTATGATATAGGAACGATTTTGGATAAATTGGGCATTGCCGTGAGAACAGGGCATCACTGTGCCCAGCCCATTATGGATTTTTATAAAATTCCAGGTACCGTAAGGGCAAGTTTTAGCTTTTACAATACGAAAGAAGAAATAGATACTCTCGTTTCAGGGGTAGAAAGGGCAAGAAAAATGCTCGTTTGACCAAATTTGTTAGCGAAAGGCCAAACTTTTGATTCCCAGCAATTCCTATCGTATTTTTGTATAAAATAAATTCATGGAAATAAAAGAGATACAGAACGAGATAGTAGATGAATTTTCTATGTTCGATGATTGGATGCAGCGCTATGAATATATGATCGAACTTGGAAAATCACTTCCATTGATCGATGATGCCTATAAGACCGATGACAATATTATCAAAGGTTGCCAAAGTAAGGTATGGGTACATGCAGAGCTTCAAGACGATAAATTAATTTTTACCGCGGATAGCGATGCCATTATCACCAAAGGAATCATTGCCATTTTAATACGAGCCTTTAGCAACCAAAAGCCTAAGGACATCATTGAAGCGGACACCCATTTTATTGATGAAATAGGATTAAAAGAGCATTTATCGCCCACAAGGGCAAACGGATTGGTGAGTATGATAAAGCAGTTGAAGCTATATGCAGTGGCTTATCAGACCCAAATAAACTAATAATTATGAGCGAAGAAATAGTAGGAACGGATACCTCTGATCTAGGAGAGAAAATAGTTAAGGTGTTAAAAACCATATATGACCCGGAAATCCCTGTGGACATTTATGAACTTGGTCTTATTTACGACGTATTAGTAAATGAGGACAATGAGGTAAAAATTTTAATGACCTTGACTTCGCCTAATTGTCCGGTTGCGGAAACGCTTCCAGTAGAGGTAGAGGAAAAGGTAAAATCCTTAAACGCAATCAAGGATGCGGAGGTTGAGATTACATTTGACCCTCCTTGGACCCAGGATTTGATGAGTGAGGAAGCCAAACTGGAACTCGGACTTTTATAAACACTGATGGCGGAGGAAATTGTAAATAGGGTCGCCCAAAGCAAATTGGTTACTTTCAACCTAGAGGAATTCTATCCTTCTGGAGAAAGGAAACTATTGGATATTAAGGACTGGCTCTACGAGGGAATAATCCTTAGGGAAAAGGATTTTAGGGAAATACTTCAAAAGCATGAATGGAACCAATATCACGGTTGTTATGTAGCTATTACTTGTTCAACCGATGCAATTGTTCCTGGATGGGCTTTTATGTTGGTGACCACAAAACTACAGCCCTATGCAAAAAGAGTGGTTCAGGGATCTCTCGTAGATTTGGAAACTGCTCTGTATTATAGCGTTCTAGAAAAGTTGGATTATTCAGACTATCAGGATAAGCCTGTAATAATAAAAGGATGTAGTAATAGACCGGTACCCCCAAATGCCTATATTTTTTTAATCCAAAAATTACAGGAGGTTGCAAAGTCCGTTATGTATGGGGAGGCTTGCTCTTCGGTTCCCCTTTTCAAGCATAAATAAGTATTTGTTTTTTGCGGGAAAAAAGTGACTATTCGTACATTTGGTGTCTAATTTAAATAAACACTAAATCATGAAAAAAGTTTTATTCACCACTGTTTTTCTTTTGGTTTGTACTCTTGGTATTGCGCAGACAGAGGAAGAATTAAAGGAACAATTGGGACCTAAAAAGGACTCTATTGCAGCTATTCAGGCTAGGGTAGATGCCATTCAAGCAAAAATCGATGCTCTTCCGGGTTGGAAAAAGGGTGCTTTTGGAACTATTGGTGCCAATTTGACCAACTTTAATAATTGGTATGCCCAGGGCTCACCCAATAACTCCTCAGGTAATATTGGGGTAACGGTTAACGGTTTTGCCAACCTACAACAGGAAAAGTTCTTTTGGAGAAATTCTGGAAATATTAATCTGGCTTGGGTCAAGTTTGACGACAAGGACAATCCAGACGATGATGACAGTTTTAGACAGGCCGCGGATGTATTTACCATTTCTTCCTTATACGGTAGAAAACTAAGTGAAAAATTCGCAATTTCTGGTTTGGGAGAATACAGGACCACAATTTTGAACAACTTTAACGATCCGGGCTACTTGGATTTAGGTGTGGGTGCCACATGGACCCCAATTACCGACATGGTCATCGTTATACATCCATTGAACTACAACTTTGTATTCAGCAGTGATGATACCATTTTTGAGTCTTCCTTGGGAGCTAAAATCGTTGCTGACTATACAAGAAAAATAGGAGCGGTGAACTTTAAGACCAATCTTTCCATGTTCCAAAGTTACAAGAATGGAGACCTTTCCAACTACACTTGGATCAACTCTTTTGGATATACCTTATGGAACGGTATAGGACTTGGATTTGAATTTGGTCTAAGAAACAACAAACAGGAAGCCTTGAACTATGCTTTGAACGGGCCTACTCCTGTTCCTGGAGCGACATTTGATAATATAGAAAACGATTTACAGACCTACGTGTTGTTTGGTCTGAACTACGCCTTTTAAATCAATAAAATAGATAGAACATAAAAAAGCCCTCTTTTTTGAGGGCTTTTTTGGTTAAGTAGGTATCGTAAAATTTGGGGTTTTACTTTTAGCTTAAGAAGTTAAATATCGATTTGGGGTCAACACTATCACTTAAACACAAGGTAAAGGTAAGACCAACTCCTTTTTCGGGCAGCATTAATGTTGTGAACCAAACCCAAAATGTGGTGTAAAATATGAGAGGCTAGATTTGATCGATGAACGACATAAAATCGAGAAAAATATACTATTGATACTCGTCCAGATTCTCTGGGTAAAGAAAATTGTTATATGGAAATCTGGTTACATGGATGTCCCTAACCTCATTATAGACACGTTTCCTGAACTCATCCAGGTTCTCTTTGTTAAGGGCTGAAATAAACAGGGCCCTATCCCCCACTTTTTCCATCCAGGTGCGTTTCCATTCCTCAATGGTAAAATGTCTAGAGGTTTTTTCCGTCATTAAATCGTCATCCTCAATGACCTCATTTTCATACTGGTCTATTTTGTTAAAGACCATAATGGTCTTTTTATCCGAACTTTTGATTTCGGAAAGAATCTGATTAACCGAGTCTATGTGTTCCTCAAATTGTGGATGCGATATATCCACCACATGGAGTAGGAGGTCTGCCTCCCGTACTTCATCCAAGGTACTTTTAAAACTTTCCACCAATTGGGTAGGTAGTTTTCTAATAAACCCTACCGTATCACTTAAAAGAAAGGGAAGGTTTCCTAAAACTACCTTTCTAACCGTAGTGTCCAATGTGGCAAAAAGTTTGTTTTCCGCAAAAACATCACTTTTGCTAATCACGTTCATTAGGGTAGATTTTCCAACATTGGTATATCCTACCAAGGCCACGCGTACCAAGGCGCCACGATTGCCCCTTTGCGTCTCCATTTGCCTGTCTATCTTCTCCAGTTTTTTCTTAAGTAATGTAATACGGTCGCGAACAATTCGTCTATCCGTCTCTATCTCCGTTTCACCCGGACCGCGCATACCTATACCACCTTTTTGCCTTTCTAGGTGCGTCCAAAGTCCGGTAAGACGGGGTAGCAGATATTCGTATTGAGCCAATTCTACTTGGGTTCTGGCATAACTCGTTTGCGCACGCTGAGCAAATATGTCCAAGATGAGACTGGTACGGTCTATGATTTTACAGCGTAATTGTTTTTCAATATTGCGCTGTTGGGCAGGGCTTAGCTCATCATCGAAAATGACAGAGCCTATTTCGTTTTCCTCCACAAAACGTTCTACCTCCTCCATTTTACCGCTACCTATCAGTGTTTTGGGGTTAGGAATATCCACTTTTTGAATGAAACGTTTTACCACTTCCCCACCGGCGGTATAGGTCAAGAACTCTAATTCATCCAGATATTCAGTTACTTTTTCTTCATTTTGTTCCTTATTGATAATACCAATAAGAACGGCTTTTTCGTATTCTGTAGTTTTCTTTTCTAACATATATATGTAAAGTGCAAAATTAAACAAAAGCGACTAAGCTATTTTAGTAAATTTATGGCCCTTAAAAAAAGGACATGCCATTTTCATTATTCAAAAAGAAAACATCCAAGCATTTATATACCATTGCATTCTATAATTTGGAAAATCTTTTTGATCCGGAAAACAATGTCCGCACATTGGACGAGGATTTCACGCCTCAAGGATTTAAAAGGTGGACACCAAAGAAATATAGAAGAAAGCTCGCAGGTCTGGCCAAGACCATTTTCAAAATAGGAAAGTCCGTCCATGAATATCCCCCGGTTTTAATCGGTGTTGCGGAAGCGGAAAATAATGGTGTCCTAAAGGACCTTTTGAATACGGGACCTTTGAAGGAAATAAACTATGGCTTTATACATTATGATTCTCCGGATGAGAGAGGAATAGATACAGGGCTTATATACCATCAAAAATATTTTAAGGTCTTGGAATCCCAACCTTTGGTATTAATGGTCAATAACCCTGATGGAATACGTGACACTACAAGGGACATACTTTATGTTTCCGGTCTTCTCAATGGCGAAAAAATACATGTTTTTGTAAATCATTGGCCTTCCAGAAGGGAAGGTGCCGAAATTACCGAGTATAAAAGAGTAGCAGCGGCCGAAGTTATAAAGGAAAAGATGAGGTCAATAGAACAGCAGGAAATCTCTCCTAATTATATCGTAATGGGCGATTTTAATGACGACCCCCAATCGGTCAGTATTAAAACACTTTTAAATCATTCGGGCCTGCATAACCCAATGGAAAGTTTACATGTGCCAAAATCAAGGGGAAGTGCAAGTTATAAAAGTAGTTGGAGCCTATTTGACCAAATAATTCTTTCACATAATTTTTATAATTATGAAAAGGGAACGCATAGTTTTGATACCGCCAATATTTTTGATCAGGATTTTTTAAAGGAATTGAAAGGGAAGTACAAGGGAAGCCCTTTCAGAACTTTCGCAGGAAGAAAATACTTGGGTGGATACAGTGATCATTTCCCCGTTTACATTATACTTAAATACAATAAATGATATTTGATTAAGTAGGAATATTCCTATAAACATCAGAAAATTGCACTTTCACAACAAGAGGTTATAGTTACTGATGTATTTCGTCGAATAAAATATTCTTTCTATCTAAACAATTCTTCTTTTTAAATAATATTGTAGTCCAAATCTTACAATAAACTAACAAATTATGGACTACCAAAAGCTCTCCAACAATGGGAATACCCTTTTGGCTTTTCTATTGTTCTTTTTTTCGGTCATGTCTCTGGTTCGTGCACAATCCCCAGAATTAAAATCCTTGATAAAAGAGCATTATGATTTTTCAAAGATTGGGTCTATGCAAGTGGATTTAGAATTCGACTATGAAACAAGCAGGGCCAAGACACTAGCGATGGCCAAAGCAAATAATTTAAAACTAAAGGAGGTACTTCCCAATGGTAAAAAAGTGGAATTACAGGAAATAGGTCAGGACGGAAGTCCGCTTTACTATGAGACTTATTCGGATAATGCCAGTCAAACTTCCAGAGCTTCTACTTTACATGCCAATGGGATCTTGGATTTAAATTTGGATGGCCTGGGAATGCAGGTGGGTGTTTGGGACGCTGGTGTTGCCCTTACTACGCATCAGGAATACGATGTTAGGGCAAGCGTAGCCGATGGAAGTACAGAGATAGATGCCCATGCCACCATGGTCACCGGAAGTCTAATTTCTTCTGGCATCAAGAGGGATGCGCAGGGTGTGGCCCATAGGGCCACTGTACTATCTCACGATTGGACAAGGGACAAAATAGAAGTAACCGAAGCGGCTGCAAATGGGCTATTGCTATCCAACCATTCCTATGGAATAAAGTCGGACAGAGTACCGGACTGGTATTTTGGGTCTTACATCAAAGTGGCACAGGATTGGGACAACATCATGTACAACGCACCATATTATCTTATGGTAACGGCAGCGGGTAATGCTAGGCACAGCGGAGATAATGAATCTCCCATTTTTGGTACTTCCTCAGATGGATTTGACTTAATGTTGGGTTTTACCGTCGCAAAAAATGGACTTACCGTTGCAGGATCTAATTCAAAAATTGACAATAACGGAAATCTAAAGGAAGCCACGGTTTCTGCCTATAGCAGTTTTGGTCCTGTAGATGATGGTAGAATAAAGCCAGATCTGGCCGGTGATGGTTCTTCTATACTATCTACGGATGCTAAAGGGAATACTAGCTATGATGTATCTGCCGGCACATCAATGGCTACTCCGGGTGTAACGGGCGCATTACTTCTATTGCAGCAGTACAATGAACAACTTTATGGCTCGTACCTAAAGGCAGCAACATTAAAAGGATTGGCCTTACATTCTGCAGATGATGTAGACGAACAAGGTCCAGATTATAAAATGGGATGGGGAGTAATGAATGCCAAAAAGGCCGCTGAGGTTTTATACCAAAAGGATTTTAGTAGTCATATCTC
>JAUIGC010000318.1 GCA_030429835.1 Bacteroidia bacterium | reverse complement strand
GACCAAATTATTCCAGCCCGATTCTTAAAAGCGACGGAAAGAAAAGGCTTTGGAGACAACCTTTTCAGGGATTGGAGATACAATCAGGACGATAGCCCTAAAAAAGATTTTGTACTGAACGACCCCACTTACAGTGGTAAAATATTGGTAGGAGGTAAAAACTTTGGCTCGGGATCGTCCCGTGAGCACGCCGCATGGGCAGTATATGATTATGGATTTCGTTGTGTAGTTTCCAGTTTCTTTGCCGATATCTTCAGAAATAACTGTTTAAATATCGGTGTGCTGCCTGTTCAGGTAAGTGCGGAGTTCTTGCAAAAAATATTTGACGCCATTGAGGCTGACCCAAAAACTCAATTAGAGGTTAGTTTACCGGAGCAAAAAATCACTTTGTTATCTACGGGAGAAAGCGAAAGCTTTGAAATTAACGAATACAAGAAAAATAACATGACCAACGGTTTCGACGATATCGATTACTTGTTGAATATCAAGGATAAAATAGAGACCTTCGCCGCTAAGACTCCTCTTTAATTATACTCCAGAAAACAAGGATGAAAAGAAAGTTGGAAATTATGGATACCACCCTAAGGGATGGTGAACAAACCTCTGGAGTATCCTTTTCAGCGTCCGAAAAGCTTACTTTGGCCAAACTCCTTCTTGAAGAACTAAAGGTTGACCGTATTGAGGTGGCATCGGCCAGGGTATCGGAAGGGGAGCTGCAAGCGGTTCAGCAAATTACGGAATGGGCAAAGGCTAATGAATACTTGGACAAAGTAGAGGTTCTAACCTTTGTTGATGGAGGCGTTTCCCTGGACTGGATGGAAAAGGCTGGCGCCATTTCACAAAACTTATTGACAAAAGGTTCTTTAAACCACCTAACACATCAGTTAAAAAAAACACCGGAACAACATTTTAATGAAATCGCAGAGATTTTTAAGGCTGCATCAGAAAGAGATATTATCAATAATATTTATCTGGAGGACTGGAGCAACGGTATGCGAAATTCCAAGGAGTATGTTTTTAAATTTCTGGACTTTCTTTCCGCACAGCCCATTAAGAGATTATTATTGCCCGATACCTTAGGTGTGCTCACTTACAATGAGACCTATGATTACATTTCTGAAATCGTTCAAAAATATCCAAATTTACATATAGATTTTCATGGCCACAATGATTACGACCTAGGGGTAGCCAATGTTATGGAGGCCATCAAAGCCGGGTGTCATGGATTGCATTTGACCATTAATGGTATGGGTGAAAGGGCAGGTAATGCCCCTATGGCTAGTGCCATCGCCGTAATCAATGATTTTTTGCCTGAGGTACAAATAAACCTTAACGAAAAGGCTCTTTACAAAGTGAGCAAATTGGTGTCTGCATTCACAGGAATCAGTATTCCGTCTAATAAACCTATTGTAGGAGATAATGTTTTCACCCAGACGGCTGGAATCCATGCCGATGGTGATAGCAAAAAAAACCTGTATTTCAGTGATTTGATGCCGGAACGTTTCGGTAGAAAGCGGAAGTACGCCTTGGGGAAAATGTCCGGAAAGGCCAATATTCAAAAAAACCTTCAAGAGCTTGGATTGACCCTAAACGATGATGACCTAAAAAAAGTAACGGCCAGAATCATTGAACTTGGGGATAAAAAGGAACGGGTAACCAAGGATGATTTGCCCTACATTATTTCAGACGTTCTGGATACGGATTACCAACAGAAGGTTTTTGTGAAATCCTATGTTTTAACACATTCAAAAGGTTTAAAGCCCTCCACTACCCTATCATTGGAAATCAATGGAAAAACATTTGAAGAAAATGCCTCTGGGGATGGTCAATATGACGCTTTCATGAACGCCTTGAGAAAAATATACAAATCCCAAAATATGGTGTTGCCCAGATTGACGGACTATGCCGTAAGAATACCTCCAGGGAGTGCTTCGGATGCACTTTGTGAAACCGTAATCACTTGGGATATTGACGGAAAAGATTTCACTTCACGTGGGTTGGACTCAGACCAAACTGTATCCGCCATTAAGGCAACAGAGAAAATGCTAAATATAATTTAAACAATATCATAGAAACAACCATAATGAAACTAAACATAGCACTATTGGCCGGAGATGGAATAGGCCCAGAAGTTGTAGATCAAGCAGTAAAAGTGTGTAATGCCATAGCAAGTAAATA
>JAUIGC010000092.1 GCA_030429835.1 Bacteroidia bacterium | reverse complement strand
CTTATGTTATTTACGGGTATGCCGCTATTCCTGAAAGCCAAAAACTTATAATAGATGCCGGTGCCAGGATTCATTTTCACAATGGTTCTGGAATACTGGTTAGGCCAACCGCCTCGTTAGAAGTTAATGGCACCAATAGTATAGACCAAGAGCTATTGGAAGGTGAAGTCATATTTGAGGGTGATAGGTTGGAACCTGCTTTTTCAAATACACCAGGTCAATGGGGAACAGTGTTTATTTCAAAGGGAAGTTTAAATAACACTATAGACCATCTTACTATTAAGAACGCTGAAATTGGAATTTATGTGGCGGGTAGTATTGAAATAGAAGAAACCACTTTGGACATTTCCAACAGCCAAATCCACAACAGCTCTTTATTTAACCTTTGGGCCAAATCGGCAACCATAAAGGCTCAAAATATACTGTTGGGCAATGCGGGGAGTTCATCGCTAAAATGTGACTTGGGAGGCAGATATGAATTTATTCACGCGACCATTTCCAATTACTGGACCAATGGATTTAGGACTGGTAGAGCTCTAAGTCTAAGGAATTATTCGGATTCGGATGTAAATTCGGGAGTTGATTTGATACAGGCCGATTTCCGAAATTCCATTATAGATGGAAATTCCATGTCGGAATTGACGCTTTCTTCGAATGGGGAAAATATTTTTAATTACAGTTTTGAAAATTGTTTTATAAAGTTCCAGAAATCGGGTCCGGCCTCTACGGATGATTCATTTTACAATTTTGAAGGTCCGAATTTTACCGATTGTATTTTAAACGGAAATCCAGATTATTTTAATGCCCGGGAAAATGATTTTAGAATCGGACTTGATTCCGATGTTATTAACAAGGGTAGCCTTCCCTTTGCACAGCAAGTACCTTTTGATTTGCTAAATAAGGAAAGAATTTCATCACCAGATTTAGGTGTTTATCAGGCAATGGCAAAAGACGAGTAATTTATACCTTATAAATACTGAAGAAAAAACTTTCAAAAACAAATATTTAGAAAAAAATATAATAATATCCTCCATTTTTATAAGGTTTTCCTAGTTCAAAGATTTTCAGGCTCTTAGTAAATTGCGGCAGAACACTTTTAGATTTGGAATATTCGTACGTCGTTATAGATTCTGATGCTGTTTCCAATTTGCAATTGAGCACTTTTTTGGAAGAGTATGGAGATTTTTCTTGCTCAGGACTGGCAAAAAGTCCTGATGACGGACTAAACCAAATTCTTAAATACTCCCCAGATTTGGTCTTTGTCAACCTGGACCAAAAAACCCAGGCCCAATTTCAAATGGTTCTGGAAATGCACCAATACCTTCTGGACATTCCCATAATAATAGGTATTTCCAAATCCAAAAAGCATGCTTATGATGCTATAAAGAATGGTTTCTTTGACTATTGGTTATTGCCGTTTAATGAGTTCGACATTAGAAAATCTCTCTTGAAGCTGAGGAAAAGAATGCCCAAGACTAAGCAACCTCAGACCATATGTTTAAAGTCGTACAATGATTTTCAGTATTTGAATACCAAGGATATTCTCTATTTGCAGGCTGACAATAACACTACGGAATTTTTCATGAAGGACGGAACCGTGGTAAACGCTTTCAAGACCTTGAAGACTTTTGAAAAGCAATTGCCTCAAAATTTCATCCGCATTCACCAAAGTTATATCGTAAATACAGATTACGTTTCCAGAATCAATTTTGGTAAAAATATCTGCGCATTAAAAGAGGGTGAAAAAAACCTGCCATTCTCAAAATCCTACAAGGACAAGATGGACCAACTAAAGGAAACTTTGTCAAAAAATAGTATTTCCTCACTAAACTGACCGAATTCTCTCAAAATCGGTTCAAATACTATCAGAATGGTTCAATCTACTAAACACCCTGTAAAACAGGCTGTTTCAACAAATTGGCTTATTACTTTAGTAGTGTAATAAAAAAACGTTTCCCTAACTAAAAAACACTAAAAAATGAAAAAAGTAGTAAGTATTGCAGCAGTAGCTTTAATGGCATTGGGACTAACCACCTACGTAGTAGAAAACACTGCAAACGAGTTTGACTTTATGAAGGATTTGAGCAAAATGTTAGCTTGTGACGGTTGTTCTACAACTGATGAAAGAAGGGATCCTCCAAAACCTATTGCTTAATATTTTTCCTTAAGAAATATTTAAATTATGCCCGGAACCGCAAAGTTCAGGGCTTTTTTATATCTTGTAGGTAAATAATTACAAGACAAAACTTAATCGATTGAAAAAAATCCAATTCTTCGTATTTGCCTTTGTATTCGTAAATATCCTCCAAAGCCAAAATGAAAAAACTTCAGATTATTCAAATGGGCTAAAAACACAAATTGATAGTCTCATTGACTTAAGTAACTCGTCCATCATTTCACAAGTAAAGAGAAATGAATTACTGGTTCAAGCCTTTGAATTATCTAATGAAGTCAAATTGGATAGCCTGCGAATAAAATTTTTATCAAGTCTTTCCTATTATAGTTCGTCATCACGATTTAATAACCTTTTCAAAAATATAAATTGGGAGACCATACGTTTGGCCAAAGATTTAAATGATTCGACTGCATTGGCCAATGCGTTCTGGGACAGGGGCTATTTTTATAGTGAAAATTCAGTAAAGGACAGTGCTTATCAGAGCTATACTGAAGCCCACAAAATATTCGAGGCCCAAGGGAATTCCTACCTTTCAGGGCGCATGTTAAATAACATGGCCATACAACAATTGGAGGTAAAGGACTACGTGGGTAGTGAGGCCAATGCGATAGCTGCCCTTGAACGCCTAAAGCCCCTAAACAAAAGCAAAGAACTTTATTCTACTTACAATACCCTTGCCATAATCTCACAAGACTTGGAAGAATACGAACAATCCATTCAATATTATGATGAGGCCTTGTTTTATTTAAAAAAAACCGATTATTCAGAACGTGACGTATTACAGAATATGAATAATCGAGGTATTGTTTATCAGGACCTAGAAGAATACGAAAAAGCTTTAGAAATTTTTAAAGAAAGCCTTAGCAATAAAAATTTAGCGAATAATGATAAGAAGCTTTACGCCAAAACGCTAAGTAATCTTGCCTTCACCAAAATAAAGTTGAATGACACCACTCAGGTGAGGAAATTAATTGAGAATTCGATTCAAATAAATGATAGTCTTCAAGATATAAGAGGCTTAGCGTCTTCCTTTTTTGCCGAAGCCCAATATCAATTATACCTCAAGGATACAGCAAAGGCAATGGTCAGCGCAAAGAAAACGATGCGCTTGGCCAAGGAAAGTTCAAGTAACGAGCGCCTACTGGAAACCTATGCTTTTTTAGCCCGTTTAGAAAATGAAAATGCCTCACAATATGCCCAAAAATATATTGCTTTAAATGACAGCATCGTCAAAGAAGAACGTAAGGCAAGAAACAAATTTGCCCGTATTCGATTTGAGACCGATGAATTTATTGCCCAAAACGAACAATTGGAGGAAGAGACGGCGGTCCTTGCCAGACAAAAACAGATTTGGACGGGGGTAGCCGTTGGTTTTTTCCTTTTGGGATTATCGGTTTACATTATTATTAATCAAAGGTCCAAAAATCAAAAGCTCCTGTTTACTCAACAACAACAAGCCAACAACCAGGAAATTTTCAATTTGATGCTTACCCAAAAACAAAAAGTAGACGAGGTAAAGAGATTGGAGCAAAAAAGAATTTCAGAAGAACTTCATGATGGCGTTCTAGGCAAAATGTTGGGTGCAAGAATGGTATTGACCGGGCTCAATAAAAAGGAAGGACAAGATGCCATTGAGGCCAGGATGGAGGCAATAAAGGCACTCAAAACTGTAGAAGAGGAAGTGCGGTCCATATCACATGAGCTAAGCCATAGTGCCTATCAAAAAATAAACAATTTTATCAACTCGGTTGAAGATTTATTGAGTTCCGCAAAGGAAAATTCCAACATTATTACTACTTTCAATTACGATGAAGATGAGGATTATGATGCACTTAAGGGGGAAATCAAGATTAACATGTACCGTATGATTCAAGAATGTCTGCAAAATGCCATAAAGCATTCAGAAGGAAAAAATTTCTTTGTTAACTTTGAAAGAGATGGAAATAATCTTATTGTAGAAATGGGAGATGACGGAAAAGGATTTGATTTGGAAAAAGAAAGAAAGGGCATTGGGATGCGGAATATAAGTTCAAGGGTTGAAAAATTAAATGGGAAATGGCAAATGGAATCCAAACCCAATGTGGGAACAACAATAAAATTGGAAATTCCTTTATATTACGTAGATTCCAATACAAAAAGTACATTACAGAGCGTTTAATGGAATAATTTTAAATTAAATAATAAATGGATACGGTGAGGATTTTGGCGGTGGATGACCATGAAATGACCACTTTAGGATATAAGTACATCCTTGAGGATGCAGAGTTTGAAGATTTTATGGTCAAAGTGGACATTGCCAAAAGTTATGATAAGGGAAAGGAAAAAATTGAACATTCCGCAAGAACACTGCCTTATGACATAATTTTGTTGGATATACAATTGTTTCCAGCAGAGTCCAAGGACCCAAGATCCGGCGTGGACTTAGGTAAATTGGCCAGGGATATTGTTCCGGACTCAAAGGTCGTTTTCATGTCTTCATTTAGTGATAGCTACCGAATTAACAATATTTTCAAAGCGGTTAATCCTGATGGGTATATGGTCAAATCGGAGATTGATGAAATGTCACTTAAAACCATGGTTGATACCGTAGTTAAAAAACCTCCTTATTATACGGCAAGTGCTTTGGGCGCCGTTCGTAGAAGAATGGCCAGTAATATTGAAATTGACGAACAGGACCAAAAAATACTGTATTATTTATCTTTGGGAACCAATACCCGGGATATTGCTCCCTTGATAGCGTCCGCCAACACTACCGTTGAGGCCAGAAAAAGACAGTTGAAAGCAATTTTTGGAGTAAAAAACGGAAATGATTTGGCACTTATTCAAGAAGCCAAAAAAAGAGGGTTTTTATAGCCTAAATTATGAAATTTTAAAATACTGAAAATCAATTATTTGTGATTTTTAGTTTAAAAAAATCACAATCTCCTCCAAAATTCTAAGGTTTTCCTAAGTCTTTCGAGTTTGCAATAAAGCTATCTTTATGATAAAAGAGATTGTAAAGAATGCTTTTCAAACCAAATAATTACAATTCCATTGATATTATAAATGTCAAGTCCCCTGAGGTTATGCTTGGCCTTTTTGATTTTATAAAATCGATTGAATTGGGATACTTTTCGGAAGTTATACTCAAAAACAAAAGTGGTTGCAGCCATAAATTGGACTTGGTCGTAGAGCTAAACTGCCCTCTTAATTTATTGGATATTTTAAGCCATTTCAACAAAGGACTTTGGGGCTCTTCAGAAATTACAAAATCACCTTTGGCAAAAAGTTTTGATTGTCTATTGACATGTAATAAAGAATTGGAAATTGATATTCAGGAGTTTACCTTGTATTTAAATGACACGAACATTGTTATCAAGAATATATATAGGCACAGTATTCCTGAACAATTTAACAATATTATGGCCGAAATAGGCAAACAATACGTTTCCATTACCAAAGGTTTAACGGAACAACCTGAAGAAATTTTTATCCCGGTCTTTGAAGATTTGCTAAGTAATTCAATTAGTAATGGTGTTCAAAACCGACCAACATGTACCAGTTATACGGAATACTGGGGAATATATATGGAATCTGAGATGGACGGTTTAATTTTTGATGTAAAACACCACAAATTTATTTCAGCCAATCTAGATTATTACATGTTCGATGAAAATAGTTAGGCCCTGACCGACATTTCATTGAATATGGCCCTACCACCCATCATCGCATTGACATTTTTCTTTACTTCGGAAATCACCTGAGAATCCTCAGGATTTGTCAATACTTTATCAATAAATTCCACTACAGTCTCCATATCCTCCTCTACCAATCCTCTCGTTGTAATGGCCGCTGTTCCAAAACGGATACCAGAGGTTACAAATGGTGATTTATCATCAAAAGGAACCATATTCTTGTTTGCTGTAATATCGGCTAGTACCAATGCTTTTTCAGCATCCTTACCCGTAATATTTTTATTTCGAAGATCAATCAACATCATGTGGTTGTCCGTACCTCCGGAAATAATATTATAGTTCTTGCCAACGAATGCCTTGGCCATAGCATCCGCATTCTTTTTTACCTGTTTCATATATTCCCCAAATTCTTCGGTAAGAGCTTCCCCAAAAGCTACGGCCTTTGCTGCAATGATATGTTCCAAAGGTCCTCCTTGATTACCCGGAAAAACGGCCAAATCCAATAAAGCGGACATCTTTCTTAGGTTACCGTTCTTAAGCTTGATTCCAAATGGGTTATCAAAATCCTTACCCATCAAAATCAAACCTCCCCTTGGTCCCCTTAAGGTTTTATGGGTAGTAGTGGTAACTATATGACAATGTGGTATGGGATCACTTAATAATCCTTTAGCTATCAATCCGGCAGGGTGAGAAATATCAGCCAACAATAAAGCTCCAACGCTATCCGCAATTTCCCTAAATCGTTTAAAATCAATATCACGTGAATAGGCCGAAGCCCCGGCAATTATTAATTTAGGTTGTTCTTTTTCAGCGATTACTTGTATTTTATCATAATCCAAGGTTCCGGTTTCCTTATCTACCCCATAAAAAACAGGATTGTATAATTTACCGGAAAAATTGACCGGCGATCCGTGTGTAAGGTGTCCTCCATGTGACAGGTCAAACCCCAGAATGGTGTCACCTGCTTGGAGGCAGGCGTGATATACGGAAGCATTGGCTTGGGAACCTGAATGGGGTTGTACGTTGGCGTATTCCGCCCCAAACAACTCCTTGGCCCTATCAATGGCCAATTGTTCCACTTCATCAACAACTTCGCAACCGCCATAGTAACGTTTCCCAGGATATCCTTCAGCATATTTATTCGTAAGAACGGAACCGGCTGCCTCCATAACCTGTGGGCTCACAAAGTTTTCAGAAGCAATCAATTCAATGCCATTTACTTGGCGCTTTCTTTCCGCTTCAATGAGTTCAAATATTCGAGTATCCCTTTCCATGTCGTTGATGTATTTTAATCTTTTGCAAAAGTACAATATGATCCCATTTCTATTACCATAAAATGTTGAGCTCCCCATTATTTTATTCAACAATGGTTAATAACTGGAGAAAGATTTCAACTCTAAATGTTACTTCTAAGACTTTAAAAAGTGTAATTCATCCATTTTACACTAATCTTCAACCTTTTTCGTTATGTATTGGAATATTTCTGGCATAGCTATTGAAATAGCTCCAATAGAAACCCTTAAAGTTCTAGTTATGAAAAAATTTCTACTTCTTGGCATCATTGTGTTTTTATACTCTTGTAGTGGGGTAAAAAGAACACAAGAGGCATTGAATTCTGGGAATTATAATGCGGCCATAAACAAAGCCATTGCAAACATTGCAGAAAACAAGACCAAAAAAGGCAATCAGGCCTACATCGTATTATTGGAGGAAGCATATCAAAAAAACACAGAACGAGAGCTTCAAAACATTAAGTTCTTAAAAAAAGATGGCAATCCGGCCAATTATGAAACTATCTATGAATCTTATTCAAGATTGAAAGAGATTCAACAAGGTATTAGGCCTCTTCTTCCGCTTTACATTATGGAAGAAAACCGCAACGCCAAGTTCAATTTCAACAATTATGATTCTGACATCATTGCTGCCAAGGAAAATCTATCTGAATATTTATATAATAATGCGTTGGGCCTTTTACAAAATGCCCGATATAAAAATGAGTATAGAAGTGCCTTTGATGATTTGAAATATTTAGAGGAAATCAATCCAAATTATAAGGATACCAAGTCGAAAATGGAGGAAGCCTATCAAAAAGGGTTGGATTATGTGGCAGTAGAAATGGTAAACAATACGGACAAAGTGATACCACAACGACTTGAGGACGAATTGTTGAACCTCAATACTTATGGATTAAACAATCTATGGACCGAATACCACACCAACAGGTTGGCTAACATCGACTATGATTATTTGATGGAAGTCTCTTTCCAAGATATCAACATATCACCGGAACAGGTAAATGAAAAACAGATTATCAAGGAAAAACAAATCAAGGATGGATATCAGTACGTAGAAGACCAAAATGGCAACATAGTTAAGGACAGCTTAGGTAACAAAATTAAAGTAGATAAATTCAAAACCGTTAGGTGTGATTTTTATCAATTTACCCAGTTTAAAAGCGCTCAGGTGGTAGGAGTGGTTAATTTTACGGATTTAAGAAAGCAACAGCAAATAAATCAATATCCTTTGGCCAGCGAATTTGTTTTTGAGCATATTTACGCAAATTACAATGGGGACAAACGTGCGTTGGACAATGATTTGTTACCTTTCTTACAGGCCGCAAGAGTTCCATTTCCAACAAACGAACAAATGGTCTACGATGCAGGTGAGGATTTAAAGAATAACTTGAAGTCCATTCTCACCAGACAACGTTTTAACTAATGAAAAACTCCGCAAATGTGCGGAGTTTTTTTATACATATTGTTCTAATTTTATTTCTGATATACCTCCATGGGAACTATGGGCTACCACTACCCCATTTTTAATAATCAATAACTGCGGCGATTGGTGTACAACCCCAAATCTTTTTGCTACGTCATTGGAGACCTCCCGGTTGGCATGTAAATCCAAAAAATAGAAATCCATTTGCGAAGGTTCCAGGCCATAGGAGGTCTTGAACATATTTAAAACCATTCTACTCACACCACATGTTGTGGAATGTTTGAAAATGGCCTGAGGTCTTGTTTTTGAATTTTCATTCAATTCAGTAAGCTGATCTTTATCCACAAGGGAGATCCATGGTATATCCATAGCACCATCTGAATTTCCATTTCCATTTTCATTTTCATTTTTACCAAAAAAATTACCAAATAATCCCATCTTCCACTAACTTTAAGTATTAATCCACTACTGACTTTATGTCTTGAAAATATTGAATTTACAGGACATTTTGTCTTATTGGTTCAATTGGTAGGATTGTTGACTACTTCCTTACAAAAGTAATATTCAAATTAAAAGTAATCCATATGAACTTTAATAATTTCACCATAAAATCACAGGAGGCTGTACAACAGGCTCAGGTAATTGCCCAATCATTGGGGCATCAGCAAATAGAGAACGAACATTTATTTAAAGCCATTACAGAGGTAGAAGAAAACGTAGTTCCTTTTATATTTAAAAAATTAGGACTAAATACCGGCCTTATAAAACAGATTTTGGAAAAGGAGCTCAATTCCTTTCCTAAGGTTCAAGGAGGAGACATAATGCTTTCTAGGGAAGCCGGAAAATCGGTAAACGAGGCCTCTATAATCGCTAAAAATATGGGAGATGAATACGTTTCCATAGAGCATCTCCTATTGGCTATTTTCAAGTCAAAAAGTAAAATTGCGCAAATCTTAAAAGATCAAGGGGTAACCGAGAAGAATCTGGTCGCCGCTATCAATGAATTAAGAAAAGGCTCCAATGTGACCTCGCAAAGTGCGGAGGAAACATACAATTCATTGAATAAATATGCCAAGAACCTTAATGAGCTCGCAGATAGTGGTAAACTGGACCCTGTAATTGGAAGGGACGAGGAAATTAGAAGGGTGCTACAGATTCTCTCAAGAAGGACCAAGAATAACCCTATGCTTGTAGGCGAACCTGGAGTAGGTAAAACCGCTATTGCCGAAGGTCTAGCCCATAGAATCGTTCAAGGTGATATTCCTGAAAACCTAAAGGACAAGGTTATTTATTCCTTGGACATGGGTGCCCTGATTGCAGGCGCCAAATACAAGGGTGAGTTTGAAGAACGCTTAAAGGCCGTTATTAAGGAAGTCACGAGTGCGGATGGCAATATCATATTGTTTATTGATGAAATTCATACACTGGTAGGTGCCGGTGGTGGTCAGGGAGCCATGGATGCTGCCAATATTCTAAAGCCTGCTTTGGCGAGGGGAGAACTTAGGGCCATTGGAGCCACGACTTTGGATGAGTATCAAAAATACTTTGAAAAAGACAAGGCTTTGGAACGTCGTTTTCAAAAGGTGGTTGTAGATCAGCCCGACACGGAAAGTGCCATTTCCATACTTAGGGGAATCAAGGAACGTTACGAGACACACCATAAGGTACGTATCAAGGATGAAGCTGTCATTGCTGCCGTAGAACTTTCCCAACGCTACATTACCAATAGGTTTTTGCCCGATAAAGCAATCGACCTTATGGACGAAGCAGCTTCTAAATTAAGAATGGAGATCAATTCCAAGCCTGAGGAACTTGACGTCCTTGACCGAAAAATTATGCAACTCGAGATTGAAATAGAGGCCATAAAAAGGGAAAACGACCAGTCAAAACTAAAGTCCTTGAATTTGGAGTTGGCCAATGTTAAGGAAGACCGGAATGAAATTTTTGCAAAATGGGAAACTGAAAAATCCGTAGTGGACAACATCCAAAAAACTAAAATGGATATAGAAAACTACAAGGCAGAAGCGGAACGGGCGGAGCGAAACGGGGATTATGGTAAAGTGGCGGAAATTAGATATGGTAAAATTAAGGATGCACAGGAAAACCTGGCCAAACTACAGGAAGAGCTTGCAGAGCAACAAAATGCAGGTACCTTAATCAAGGAAGAGGTAACCAGTGAGGACATTGCCGAGGTCGTGGCGAAATGGACCGGAATACCTGTAACCAAAATGCTTCAGAGTGAACGTGAGAAGCTCCTGAATCTGGAAAATGTTCTGCATAAAAGGGTCGTAGGTCAGGATGAAGCCATTCAGGCCGTTTCTGATGCCATTAGAAGAAGTAGGGCCGGATTGCAGGATATGAAAAAGCCGATAGGTTCCTTTTTGTTCTTAGGTACCACGGGTGTAGGTAAAACAGAGCTGGCCAAAACACTGGCTTCCTATTTGTTCGACGATGAAAATGCCATGACCCGAATAGACATGAGCGAATATCAGGAAAGGCATTCCGTAAGTAGATTGGTAGGAGCCCCTCCAGGATACGTTGGTTATGATGAAGGCGGGCAATTGACCGAAGCGGTGAGAAGACGACCCTACTCCGTAGTATTGTTGGATGAGATTGAAAAAGCCCATCCGGATACGTTTAATATTCTTTTACAGGTTTTGGATGAAGGAAGGTTGACGGATAACAAGGGTCGTGTTGCAGATTTCAAGAACACCATTATTATTATGACCAGTAATATGGGAAGTCAAATCATACAGGAGAAATTTGAAAATTCCGCAGATATCCATAGTGCTTCAGAAGCGGCAAGGGTGGAGGTCTTGGGACTTCTCAATAAAATGATCAGACCGGAGTTCCTAAATAGAATTGATGACATCATTATGTTTACCCCGCTAACCAAGGAGGATATCCGTGAGATTGTGAAACTTCAATTGGAAGGATTGAAGAAAATGTTGGATAAACAAAATATCACTTTGGATGCAACCGATGAAGCTATTGACTATTTGGCGGAACGAGGCTATGAGCCGCAATTTGGTGCCAGACCGGTAAAAAGGACCATTCAGAAAGAAGTACTTAACAATATGTCCAAGGAGCTCTTAAGTGGAAAAATCAAATCCGATAGTGTAATCCTCTTGGATGCCTTTGATGACGAACT
>JAUIGC010000091.1 GCA_030429835.1 Bacteroidia bacterium | reverse complement strand
TCGGTTCTAATAAACTTCTTAAGATAAACTATATCTTTCGGACGTTCGTAAGGTTCCAAACTATGTACTGAATTTAAATCTTTTATTTTGATTTCATCTGGGTTGTCCGTTTCAAGGACTAGAATTAATTTTTGTCCCAACACCTCATCCTCTATAGCACCAATCATAAAAGGCCTCTCCAAAAAGGATTGTAATTTACCTTCTACAATCTCAGGAAACAATTTTATTCCTCCAGAGTTAATCACGTTGTCGTATCTTCCCAACCATATAAATTCAGTGTTCGAAAGTAATTCCACCATATCATTGGTCACTATTTTTTCCGAAGACACTTTAGGTGCATCTATCACCAAACATCCCCTTTCATCCATAGAAAAGTGTACATTGGGCATTGCCCTAAAAGGTTGTTTTTCTGATTTTGAGACAATTTCCCTTATGGCCACGTGAGTGATAGTTTCCGTCATGCCGTAAGTCTCATAAGCTTTTATTCGCCTTTGTGACAATTTATTCCTTACCTCATTCGATAATGGGGCTCCACCTACAATGAGCTTATCAATACGTTCAAGCTCTTCCAAAGAAGCTTGAACCTGCAATGGGACCATAGCGCAGAAATCAAAGGTTTTGGATTTTTCCACTCTTTGAAATGTTTTGGAGTTTGGTTCAGTGATATGAAGATCCAGTCCCAATACCAAAGCACGTACCACCATCATTTTTCCTGCGATATAATCGCATGATAGACATAAAAGGCATGAATCACCTGAAGTGAGGTTAAAATATTCGCCCGTTGCTCGAGCACTGTTTCGCATATGCTCTTTGAGTAGGGTAATCGTTTTTGGTTTACCTGTTGAACCTGATGTTTTTACAATAATATAATCGGTTGGCGATATCCAATCCAACAGAAAATTACCAATACTTTCCTGATAAGGCTTCCCTTCTTTTATAAAGCTATAGGCCACTTCAGACAGTTCATCCTTGGAAACAGGTATCCCATTTATTTTAAAATTGGGATGCACCTTTGAAAACGTCATGCTTATAGATTGTTTTCCTGGGCCAGAAACTCTTCCTTTTCCAATACCCTACCGGTCAGCCTTTCTTTCCAATTGGTCCACTTATATTTTTTAGCATAAATAAAAAGTAATATTGGAAATATCACAAAAACCGGAATCAAAGCATCTGTTATTAAAGAAGTTTCCGATGTCCTTCTAAAAAGAGCCTCGACTTGAAATGCGGTACCTTCTTGAGTTACTAGTAAAGCACCTATTAGATTATTTGCTACATGAAAGCCTAGAGCTAATTCAAGGCCTTTATCCATCAAGGTTAAAATTCCCAGGAAAAATCCCGTGCCTATGTAATAAATCAATAAAGAGTATCCTAAATTTTCAATTTCAGGATTACCAATATGCATCAACCCGAAAACTATAGAAGTAAAAATCAAGGGCAACCAATTGTTCCTGGACCATATCCCCAATCCTTGCATTATATATCCCCTAAATAAATATTCCTCAAAACTAGTCTGAACAGGAATTAGCAAAACCGCCAAAACAAGCAACTTGACAAATGGCCATAAAGTGAAATTAAATACATAGTCCTGAGGCGAAAGGACAATATCTAAAGTTGTCGTTACTATTATAATCAAAGCCCAGAGAACAAAAGAAAATAATATCCTTTTCCAGTCAATTTTTTTTCTGGAAGTCGTAAGGGAACTAATAGACTGACGGTGCAAATATTTAACCCATAAAAAAAGTCCGCCCAAACCTATTACGAAAGGCATCATAGTTTCAATAAAAAACCTATCCGGTCCTTTTCTAGATATTTCGGCATTAATTACGGCTTCTACATTAATATTGAAAAACACAATAACCAGATAGTTCAAAAACATAAGTGTAAAAAAACAACCAGGAATAATCAAATACTTCCAAAGACCTAATTCTCCCCTATAGCCCTGTTCTATATACATAAATTCTCTATTAAATTACTTTCCCAATCTTTATTTGGATTATAATATAATCCTCCTTTTTTCACCTCCAACGGACTCTCAAAATTATTGGTAAACAAAGAACCCGTTCCCAATCCCTGTGGCATTATATTGTTTAAGGTGGCCGTCCATTGGGCAATGGCATTCAAACCTATATTACTTTCCAAAGCACTGGTTATCCACCATCCAATTTGGTATTTTTCGGCCAAATCTATCCATTCCCTGCTTCCTCCAAAACCTCCTACCAAACTGGGCTTTAAAATAATGTACTGCGGTTGTATTTTTAACAACAACTCTTCCTTTTCTTTCAATGTGTTTACACCAATCAATTCCTCGTCCAAAGCAATTGGCAAGGGTGTATTTTGGCAAAGTCCCCTCATAGCCTTCCAATTTCCCTGCTTTATAGGTTGCTCTATGGAATGAAGGTGAAACTGCGCAAGTTCGCTCAACTTGTCCATCGCCTCATCAGGAGAAAATGCCCCGTTGGCATCGACTCGAAGTTCTATTTCATTATCGGAAAAGTCCTTGCGTATGGATTCCAACAAAGACAATTCTTCCCTATAATCGATTGCTCCTATCTTCATTTTGATACATGAAAAACCTTGTTCCAGTTTTTCCTGGATTTGTTCCTTCATATATCCCATTTCTCCCATCCAAATAAGACCGTTGATGGGTATTGGTTTGTTTTCAAAAAGAAAGGAGGTTTGAAAAAGTGCAAATGGATTTTCACTTTCCAATGATAAATAAGCTTGTTCCAATCCAAATTGGATACTAGGAAAATCCAACAATTCTTGCAAAAGTACCGATTTGCCCAATTGGATATTATCCTCGACCCATTTACATTTTTCCTCATAGTCCGGCACATCATCATAGCTGAGCCCCCTAAAAAGTCCACACTCACCTATTCCCAACTTGCCATCCTCCTCCAAAATTAGAAGCCAAGTCTCCTTTGTCCTTAAAATACCACGTGAGGTTCCACCAGGTTTTTTAAAATTGAGAATATACTTTTTGAAACTTGCTTTCATCTTAAATCCCGAATTCTTCCTTTCAACACAAAATCCTTTTTCCCGATTTAAGTTGAATCCTCCAAATTTAGTTATATTTTGACATTCAATAAAGACAACATGAAGAGTGTAAAGGATAAGATTATTTGGATTACGGGTGCTTCTTCGGGAATTGGAGAGGCCCTTGCACATCAACTTAATGAGAAAGGTGCCAAACTAATAATATCGGCCAGAAGAACAACCGAATTGGAGCGTGTAAAAAACAAATGTACGTATCCTGAAAACGTTGCTATTCTTTCTTTGGATTTGGGCAATTTTAAAGATTTGGAACTAATGCCAAAAAAGGCCCTATCCTTTTATGGAAGTATTGATATCCTCATCAATAATGGTGGTATTAGTCAGCGATCTTTAATCAAGGATACGTCATTTGAAGTATATCAAGAAATGATAAATATCAATTACCTGGGAACCATACAATTATCTAAATCATTGCTTCCTTATTTTATCGATAAAAATGCAGGTCATTATGTAACCATTACCAGTTTAATGGGTAAATTTTCCTCCCCCTATCGATCTGGTTATTGTGGTGCAAAACATGCCCTTCACGGATTCTTTGATTCCTTGAGAATGGAACATGAAAGTGAAAATATCAATGTTACACTGGTTTGCCCAGGATTCGTTCAAACAAATATTTCTAAAAATGCCTTGGTGGGAGATGGTAGTACTTCCGGTAAGAATGACAATGCCACAAAAGACGGAATTTCAGCAGAACTTTGTGCAAAAAAAATAATTAAGGCGATACAGAGGAAAAACTTTGAGGTATATATTGGCGGCAAGGAAAAATACGGTATTTACCTTAAAAGATTTTTTCCCAAGCTTTTGCACAAAATCGTTCTGAAAAGCAAGGTTAGGTAGGGCTTACTTAAAGTGAAACCAAAAACGGACTCCTTCGGCCGTCCTATCCGTGTTAAGGGTGGTTTGCAACTGATTGGCAAGTCGATTCATCAAACGGATACCCATGGAGGAATTAGCTCTTTCATCGGAGTCTTCTGGAAGTCCAACACCATTGTCCGTATATTCAAAAAAACCTTCCTGTCCTTGTATTTTTCTGAGATGTATATAGATCTTGCCATTTTCCTCATCATGTGGAAAGGCATATTTAAAGGAATTGGAGACTAGTTCATTGAGTATAAGTCCAAACGGAATTGCTCGGTCTATGTCCAGCTCTACACCCTCGGCATCTATGGTAATATTAATGTTATGTCCCCCTTTCTTATAAACGGATTGCACACTATTGATCAAACTCTCAATATATCCTTGCATTTCTATAACGGACAAGTCCTCATTCTGATATAGCTTTTGATGAATTAGAGCCATAGCCTTAACTCTACTTTTACCCTCTTCCAGAGCTACAATTGCGGCCTTGCTTTTTGTGTTTTTTGTCTGGAGGCTCAACAAACTCGAAACCATCTGAAGATTGTTCTTAACCCTGTGGTGAATCTCCTTCAGCAAGGAGTCTTTTTCAATAAGGGAATTTTCTATAAAATGCTTTTGTTCCGCAATCAATCTTTGGTTTTTTATACTTTTTAAATAGGCATATACCAAACCTGAGAAACCGAGCAACGTAAAAATCAAGGAAATAAAAACCAAGCTAATACGCTCGTCCTTTTCAATAATTTCATTTCTTGATTTTTCTAAATCCGCCTTTTGGACTTCCATCATTTTTCTGGAATATTCCAAGTCCTGACTTAAAACGGACTCCAACTGTTGGCTCTTGATGTTCGTAGCATTTTCATCCAAGGAATCCCTTATTCTAATGTTTCGCTTTAAATAGGTCGTAGCACTTTTAAAGTCTCCCGTTCGGTCATAATAAGCTGCATAGAGTCTGTTTTTCTTCAGGATATTCTCAATTTTTACTGGTGTTAAACTATCGCTTAGATAATCAGTAGCCTTTTCATAATTGTTGAGTTGCAGATAACATTCTGCAATTTCGAGTGTGTTTTCCACCAACTCTGTCAAAACTTTTCCCGTGTTGTGCTTTTTGATCAGGGATATGCTTTCCTCCAAGTAAGGAATGGCTTTTTTGTATTCCTTTAGCTGTACATAACATTTACCAATATTTCCAAGAATTACACCCTTTAAGTGGTTTCCCTGATCAATCTGATTGTCAGTCTTCGCATTAATTACATCGCTAAAATATACATCAATGAGTGCGTTTGCCTTGTTAAAATAACTTAGGGCCGTAGGGGTGGACTTGTCCAACCGAAGATAGTTCCCAATATTGTTGTTATAAACCGCTTGGGCAAAAAAATCACCATCGGCAATATTCCTTTTTTCTTCGGTCATATAGTCCTCCATGGCCTTTCTATGTTGACCTAAACTAGAATAAATGTCATAAAACGAAACATTTTCCGTCAATCCCAATTCCCTTTTGTACCTGCGTGTTTCGATCTGCTTATCGTATAATTCCAATTTGGAATAGTCATCATCCATGATATTGAGGATAAGCGATTTCCTTTCCTTGGGGTAACCTTCCATATTATCATATAAATCCTTGGCAATAGCCAAGCTTTTCTCATAATCACCCAAGTCATAATAAATTTTTGATTGGATTAATTGATAATCGGCCACTGCCATGCTATCATTGGTCTTTTGAGAGCTGTTTAAGTAAACATTTACAGTATCCAACCAATCATAGGCAGAGTTTTGGTTGTATCTATTCGAGGTATCAAAGAAGAAATCGGTACGGCTTTCGGAACCGGGAAGATCCTTGAACTGCTGAAAGTAATTTTCGCTTTTTGATGATGATACGTCTTGTGCGTTAACTCCAATAGGAGACAACAAAAACCAAAGTACACCATAAAAAAGTACTAAAAAGCTTCTCTTCATATCATGTTCAAAACAAAGGGCAAACCTAATCAATTCACGAAATAATAATGGGTACAATCCGGTAATGACAATTAAATCGGAATTTGGTTAATTAAACAACCTAATTTGAGGTTTCTTGATAAACCATTTCCAATCAATATTCCCAAAGGATTATGAATACCCTAATTACAAAAATATCATTTACAATCCCCGTTTGTTCGTTAATGTTGTATAATGCCCATTTTTTGTTGTGAAGAAGCAGTTGAACGAAAAATCATTCATTTCAACTGATTTTTTGGTCACTTTATCGACAAACAAGAATGATTACCAAAGAATAACTTGCTAGAAATCAAGAATTCATTGCAGAAATGATGAACTCCTTAAAGTCTTTGGAAATAGGTATCAAAGTATTGTTGATCATAATATCCTTGGAGTTGATAGCATCTATATGATCTACATTGACTATGTAAGATTTGTGAGCCCTATAGAACTTATTCTGGGGCAATTTTTCCAAATAATCCTTCAAGGGAGACCGCACCAAGAATTTTTTGTCAACTGTGTTCACCTCTAAATAAACATTATCGGCCTTAATAAATTGGATATCCCCAAACTGAATTCTATAGTAAAGATGTTGTTTTTTGACAAATATGGAATCCTTAAGAATAGAATTGCTCATGGGAACATCTTCGTTGGAATCTTCCGACCTATTTATGGAATTGCCTGATGCCTGTTTTCCATATATGAAATTGGATAAGGCTATTTCTATGGACGTATATAAATCCTGCTGTTCAAAAGGTTTCACCAAGTAACCGTTTGGTTTAACGGTCTTTGCGTTTTCCACGGTTGCACGATCCGAGTTTGAGGTTACGAAAATAAATGGGATGTCATAATTTTCCCTTATGTGTTTCCCGAGATCGATACCAGTTTTGTCCGAGGCAAGAATAATGTCAATTAGGACAAGGTCTACCTGTTGGGTTTTCAATACCTCAACAGCTTGCTCATAAACAATAACGTTGTCTACAATTTCATAACCAATCTCCTCTAACATAGACTGCATATCATCAGCGATGATTACGTTGTCCTCAACGATAAGAATTTTAATAGGTTGTTCCAAAATTGTTAGTGGTTTAGTGGGTTAACGTCCAAAACTACGAAAAATTGTAATAACTAAAATAAAACAGCAACGCTATAAAAAAAGTACTTAATGCCAATTTTTTGAGTTCCGGATCCAAAACCCTTGGGTTTTTAGTCTTTTTGACTTTTATTGCGTGGACCATAATTGGAACAAATGCGATTAAACTGATGTATTCCTTCCAAGTATTGGCAGTGCTTATTATAAACATCAAAAGGGATAAGAAGGCCACGGCCAATAATATACCATGATATAATTTTCCATTTGAAAAACCCATTTTAACTACTAGGGTATTCTTTCCGGATTCCCTGTCTGATTGATGATCCCTTAAATTATTCAGGTTGAGCACCCCTGCACTTAAAAGTCCAATTGTAATTGCAGGAAATAGGGAATAAATAGGAATGGTCCTGATAAACAAAAACATACTTCCCAGTACCCCCACCAAGCCAAAAAATAAGAAAACAAAAATATCACCCAGACCATGATAACCATACGCATTCCTACCAATGGTATATTTTATAGCGGCCCAAATACATAGCCCACCCAAAATCAAAAAAAAGAGTATCCAACCTAATTCGTCCCTACCGAAGGAAAAAAACAAGAGTGAAACGACCAGTAAAACATCTATTATAATGGAAAAAATTATACCCTTTTTAAGGGCCTTCCTAGATAAAAGACCACTTTGAAGCATTCTTTTGGGGCCTACTCTATTTTGATTGTCCGTACCCTTGACACCATCACCATAATCATTGGCAAAATTTGAAGTTACCTGAAAACCTACGGTCGTTAAAATGGCCAACCAAAATATGATGTTATTGAAATTACCGTAGTAACTTGCCAAGGCTGTACCCACAAGAATTCCGGATATGGAAAGAGGAAGGGTTCTTAGCCTTGCGGCATTTATCCATGCCTTAAATTTGGTCACTAATAAGGGTCTTCTATTTGTACTCTTTTGCCTTCTTTATAAGAAGCCACAAACGCATCCTCAAAACCAAGATCCACCAATTGCTTTCTAAAAGATTGGGCTTCCTGAAGAGTCTCAAAGGTACCAAGTGAATAAGAATAAAATGGATTTGTTTTTACGAACAAGGTGTTGGTAAGTGCCTCGGAGGCCAATGTAACGTTATTATCCACAAAGGACTTGACCTGCACCGAGTATATTTTTTCTTTTTCTAGAAACTGTTTAGCAAGATAAAATTCCTTTACCAGACTCAGTTCGTCATTCTGGGCTTTCAGGTTGTCGATTCTGGATTTTATAGCATCCAAACTATCTATGGAAACCAGAAGGTTGTTGTTTTGTTTATCCAAAGAATTGGAAGTATTCAATCCAGCGGTAAAAGATGTAAGTGCCAAACCGCCAATCAAAAAAAAGGTAGTAATTCCAGCAAAAATATTCCGCTGTATCTTACTTCTTTTAAGCTCCTTATTTTTAAATTTTATTTGATCTAAAAGCCGTTCATTGATTATTTGGGCCTTATCTATATCTTTATGCAACTCTAAAAGATCACTTTCTTCGATAAAGGGCATACTGTTAACTTTTTAAATCTTAATACTACACTAAATTTAAGTAAAAAAAGAGTCGGAATTACACTTCTTCCCCAAGAAGGAACAAAAATAGGATTAAAGGGAAATTATACAAAAAATAAGCTCACAATATTCAGATTAAAAAATTGAAATCCAACATTTTAAGCTTTTTCTTACATTAAATAATTTCTATTCTACCAAACTGATACCTTCCTTTTCCAAATTGACTTTTCTTTCCTTGTACAAAGTGCCAAGACCTTTCTTAAAGGTCTTCTTGCTCATTTGAAACATATCCCTAATCTCTTCTGGGTCCGACTTGTCATGAAATGGAAGAAATCCCCCATTCTCCTTTAACACGGTATAAATCTTATTGGCAGCTGGCTCTAAAACCCTACTTCCAAGGGGTTGTAACGATATATCTATTTTATTGTCATCCCTTATTTTCTTAACACACCCTGGAATTACATCGCCAATGTTTATGGTTTTAAAAACTTCATTGAAGTATACCAATCCCTTATGCTTTTCATTCACAATAACCTCCCATCCCAAATCTGTTTGCCGGGTGACTACCAAGGTTACTTCTTCCCATTCTGTTAGATTAAGATGGTCATTGTTTAAAAATTTATCCAATTTGTTGGATGCGACCAGTCTTTGGGTCTTATCGTCCAAATAACAATGAACAACATACCATTGTCCTTGTTTCATTTTATTGCGTTGTTCCCTAAAAGGCACCAACAAGTGTTTTTCCAGACCCCAATCCATAAAAGCCCCAAATTCATTGACTTCCGCTACCTGTAATAGCCTGAATTCCCCTAACATAATATCTGGTTCCAAGGTCGTTGCCACAGGTCTTTCGTCATAATCCAGGTAACAAAAAACTTCAATATCATCGCCAATCTCGTAAGTACTAGGCACATATTTATTGGGTAGAAGGACATCATTTCCACCCTCATCGCCAAGAAATAGCCCTACGCTAGTATCCCTTAAAATTTTTAAGTTGTTCTTTCTTCCAATCTCGATCATAACACAAAATTAAACCAATTAAAGCTGGCACAATAGTATTGTCATAAAATAAAAAAGCTGTTTCCCAGGAAACAGCTTTTTTAAATATTTGAATTTATCATTAATAAACGGAAGCTTTGTTGAAATGCTTACAGAGCATATAATACACAACAGCCCTATGCTTGTTTCTATTAGCAGAGCCATACTTTTCCATTACGGATTTAATAGCATCCATTAATTGAGGCCCATCACTTAGACCTAATTTTTTTATCAAATAATTGTTCTTAACCGTCTCAAGTTCTTTCTCATCACCTCCCGACACTTTGGAGGCGTCAAGATTATAAATCGAAGGTCCTAAACCAATTGTTACTTTGGTAAGCAAATCCATATCTGCAGTTTCACCAAATTTATCTTTGATGTCTGCTGCATATTTTTCAATAAGCTCGTCTCTTTTACTCATAATTTGTAGTGTCTTATTAAGTTAATAGTTAATATTTTCCCTAAGATATGAAATGAAAATAATCTGTCAAAATTTTATTGTTGATAAGCCTTGGGGTATGTATCTCCAATAGTCTAGGAAAATCAGAGGATTCAAAGAAATTCATCAAGGTACTTTGCAGTTCATTCTCGTCCTTTACAACAGTATATTCAAAATTGAACATCTTACATAAATTGGATGCGTTTAATGAATGTTTGGTTTCAAAAAATCGTTCGTAGGCTTCCGTATCCTTTCGGCCTGGCAATATTCTGAAAATACCTCCTCCCCCGTTATTTATAAGTATTATTCGAAAATCATTTCGGATATAATCATTCCATAAAGCATTTCCATCATAGAAAAAACTGAGGTCCCCAGTGACTAATAAAGTGGGTGATTGACTGTATACAGATGCCCCTACGGCCGTAGAGGTACTCCCATCGATTCCACTGGTTCCCCTATTACAATGGACCTTGAGTGACTGTTCTAAGGAAAATAACTGCGTATACCTGATGGTTGAACTATTGGCCAAATGTAATTGAAAGTTTTCTGGAATGGATTTTAAGACTTTATCGAAAACCAAAAAATCACAAAAGGGTATTTCTTTCAAATACTCCTTTCTTTTCATTTGATATCTGTTGCGTACCCCTATCCATTTTTTCCAATAACCAGAAGACTTCTTTTGCTCCTGCCCGTAAACGGATTCAAAGAATACATTTACAGGTGTCTTAAAATGCTGATCCAGACAAAAAAAGGTGTCATTGGCTTTGGTCAAACCAACATGCCAATGTTGTTCTGGTGGATACTCTCTCAGGAAAGCCTTAATTTTTTTAGAAACCACGTGCCCTCCAAAAGTCAATAAAATATCAGGTTTTAGACTTAGAAACAAATCATTTCTTTCTTTACTCAATTCAATGGGCGCAAGAATGGAGTCTATACTGTTGAAAAAATTGGGGTGATATAGATTGGAGGTTGTTTCCGTAAAAACGAGCACCGAAGGATCCTCACCTAATTTATTCAAAATTTCCTGTTCCAACATGTTGGGAGGATTCACCCCTACCAAGACCATTTTACGTTCTGAATTGTTCCAAGCGTCCAAGAATGTTTCAGGTATATTGTCCAGATTTTCGCACTCAATAGTAACTGCCTCCGAAAGTTTCAATTTGGTTTCCTCTGTCTCATATAATGGCTCTTCCAAAGGAACATTTATATGAACTGGAAGTCTATGCTGAAACGCTATTGCCAATGCTTTTTTGATTTCGGTTTCATTGAACATTTTAACGTCAATCTGAATATCTTGAAGGTTTTTCCCTTCAATCCAAGAAGGCCGATATTTTTGTATCCTTTGCGTAGCATGAACTACGTCCTGTCTTAGATTGGCGGAATATCCAATGTGCTTTTCATATACATTTTCCTGACGGATGGTTTGTCCGTCGCCTATATCGATTTTATAGGAAGGTCTATCCGCCGAAATCACAATCAGGGGAATCTCACTGTAAAAAGCTTCGGCAATAGCGGGATAATAATTTAGCAAGGCACTTCCGGAGGTACACACCAAAACAACGGGCTGCTTTAAATTTTGTGCCATGCCCAAAGCAAAGAATGCCGCAGAACGCTCATCGACGATGCTAAAACATTTAAAAAAAGAATCGTTCGTAAAGGAAAGGGTCAATGGTGCATTTCTGGAGCCCGGTGAAATGACAATGTTTTTAATGTCATTGACCTGGCAATGTCCAATTATCGATTGGA
>JAUIGC010000090.1 GCA_030429835.1 Bacteroidia bacterium | reverse complement strand
TCTTCTGAAGTGTGATTACCAATGGTACTGCTAAGCCAGCGTTTTGGAAAGAAAATATCGCCAGTTTTTTGAATCTCATCCAAAAGATCTAGGCTTTCCCTTAAATGTTTCAGGGCGAATTTCTCGTGAAGCGGATGGTTGATGTTATCCAAGGCGGTGGCTGTCCATGCCTCTTTTGCCCTATTTTTTTCGAGTTGAAGCGATGCCATAAAATTGCCTTTAACGGCTTCGTCACTGGATAGGGAGGGAAGTAGAAAGTTAAAACGTTCTTGTTGGTCCGGATTTTCAATGGCGTCTTTAGCCCTTTTGATTATTTCATCCGTTTCTGGATGTTGATAAAGAACTAAATCCATTGCAATTTCAGTATAATCGTCCTTGTTGAGTCTTAAATTGGGTATTTCAAAATTTTTCGACCAAACATCATAAAGGTGCTCTATGGATTCACCATTATAGGCCAAAGAGCGAAAAGTGTTAAAGAGTACTTTCTTCTTATTGGGAGGTAAATTATTTTGTAATTGCATCCAAAGGTTTTTGGCAATTCGGGATTGCTCGGAAAGTCGCTCATCGGAAGAGAGGTATTTCCAAAAGATGGACCGCAAGTATCCGGATAGTAAATTCGATAAAAGTTCATTTTTTTCAAGATATAGACGATCCTCGTAAAACTCGATCAGTTCCATAGGGGGAATATTCCCTATTAGGGCATTCTCATAGGCATTGATATAGATGGATCCCCTTGTGGTTTCGTCCTCAATTTCATCAATTATTTGCAGGGTGGTCATATCAGTAGGAAAAACACCATAGCCCATACCATTGGAATTGTAGACAAAAGCAATCGGTTTAGGTTTACCAATAATTTCATTAACATCCAATTTTCCTTGATTTATATCTATCGAAAAAGTTTGGGAGCCATCAGGATATACCAATGATACATCAAAAGTTTGGGGCCATATATGATCCGAGCCATCTTCTGCCTTTTGCCGTATTTCAAAATGGGAAATAATGCCATCGGCATCATAGGAAATACTATCTGTAAAAATGGGCCTGCCGGAGCTATTTACCCAAACTTCGCTCCATTGTAATAGGTTTTTTTCGGTTTGTCTGTCCAAAATCTGAACAAGGTTGTTCCAGTCCGCATTGGAGTTTTGATAAGTATCTATATATTCTCGAATACCTTCCTTGAATTTTTCTTTTCCGACGACGGCCTCCAATTGCCGCATCATTATAGGTGCCTTATTGTAAATGATGCTTCCATAAAGGGAACCGGCATTGTTGAGGTTCTCCAACTTTTGACGGATAGGATTGGTACCCTTTGTTCTGTCTTCACCATATGCACTTGGATAATGCCCCACCATAAAGGCCAGCTCATGGTTAATATCAGGGAAAGCCGGATTTACGATCTTATCAGCCATAAAATTAGCGAAGACTTCCTTCATCCAAACGTCATTGAACCAATCCATCGTGACCAAATCCCCAAACCACATATGGGACGTTTCATGGGCGATTAGTTTTGCCCTGCCCAGTTTCCTATTCTCCGTAGCACTTTCATCCAAAAAAAGGGAACCTTCCATATACTGTATTGCTCCCACATGTTCCATTCCCCCATATTGAAAACCGGGTATGGCGGCAAAATCCAATTTTTGAAAAGGAAAAGGGTGGTTCGTATAGTCCTGTAGAAACACTTTGGAGTTTTCATGTAGTTGAAAAATAGAATCTAGACTGTAACTTATTTTTTCTTCGTCCGTTTCACGATATAACATGTTCATAGGGAAATTATCAATTTGCCTATCTGCCGATTCGAATTTACCGGCAACGAAGGAAAACAAATAGGTACTTATTTTATCCGACTGCCCAAACCTATGTTCTATAAATCCCTCTTTTATTATTTCTTCCATTTGAGGAGCGGCAGTGAGTACTCGCCAAGCCTTTGGAGCGGTAATACTTAATTTGTAAACTGCTTTAATGTTGGGTTGATCAAAACATGGAAAAAGGGTTCTGGCCCGATCTGGGACCAATAAGGTGTAGAGGTATTCGTCATTTCGGTTCAGGGATAATTCCCCCGCCCAAAAATCGATTTCCAAGCTGTTTTCTCCTTCTTTTAAATGGTTCAAAGGAATTTTAATATGTTCGTTTTCATGAATAAACGGTATCTGTGCACCGTTGACGGTAAGTTTTTTAAGATGGTCAGATTCCTCCTTAAAGTCCAGAAATAGGGGTGTTTCTAAATTATTCAGGAAAAGCTTCAGTATCAATTTGGAGTCAATAGGTTCTTCCTTACTTTCGGGTATGTTGAAACTTAGGTTGTAATTTACATTGGAAACTTGCTTTTTCCTTATTTGCGCCAATTTTAGCGGTACACCGTTTTCGGGATTGTAGTTTTCCCTTTTTTTTGGACTGCAATTAATAAATAGGAAAGCGGAAAGTAGAATTGGTAAGAAACGCATAGTTTGAGTAGTTCTGCTTAATTGTGAAACGGGAATTTAGTGAAATACACGTATGTGGAAAAGATTTTAAACGTTCTAAATAGAAAAAGGGTGTAATTAACATAATTACACCCTTTTTTCACTCTATTTGTTTTAAGAGTTTAGCGAGCCCCTGAATAGGTCTTCCAATCCTTTTCTTTATAGATATCATCACCAAAGTATCGGGCAATGTTCAGGAAAGGCTCAGGTTTTTGGTACCCTGGTACGGGAGAAAGCATATTAAATTCTTGGTCCAGAAATATAGTGGTAGGATAACTTAATCTTCCCTGCATCAAGGCGGCGGCCAATTCATGGTAGCCCTTTCTTCCAGAGGGTACAAACTTATATGTTTTACCCTTGAACTCTATAGGCTCCTTTCCTTCGCCATCAAGCTTTACCATATAGAAGTTTTTGGACATATATTCCGCTACTTCGGGGTTTTGAAAAGTATCCTTATCCATCTTTTTACACCATCCGCACCAATCGGTGTAGACGTCTATAAAAACCTTCTTAGGATTTTTATCCGTTGCGGCCAGTTCCGCAGCTTTGTTCCAGGTAAGCCATTTTACCTCTTGGCCGTAACTTTGGATTACAAGTAATAGGAATGCCGTTATAAAAAATGGTCTTATTTTTTGAGTGAAATTAACTTTCATAGTGACTTTTTACGGAGTTAGTCCAATATTTATACCAAAACTAACGTTTTTTTCCGCTCATTATTTCACTTTCTCGGCTTGCTTTACTTCAAATAGGTCTTTTACGTCCACTTGATTCTTGATTAAATCATCAAAGGTTTCCCTTTCCCTAATCAAAATAGCTTGCCCTTTGTGCCATAAAACTTCGGGCGGTCTAAATCTTGAATTGTAATTACTGGCCATGGTAAAGCAATAAGCACCCGCATTTTTGAAACAAAGAATATCGCCCTCGGAAATTTCATTGATTCTTCTATTGCTTGCAAAAGTATCCGTTTCACAGATGTAACCCACAACCGAGTAGTAACGTTCCCTGCCCTCTGGATTGGAGATGTTTACAATGGAGTGCGTTGCCCCGTAAAACATGGGTCTTATTAAATGGTTGAAACCAGAATCTATACTGGCGAACACGGTAGATGTTGTTTGCTTGACCACATTTACCTTGGCTAAGAAAAATCCTGCCTCGCTCACCAAAAATTTACCCGGTTCAAAAGCCAAAGTAAGATCTTTACCATATTCCTTGCAGAACTCGTTAAACCTGGAACCTAACTTTTTGCCCAGTTCCTCAACATTTGTTTCAATATCACCTTCCTTGTAAGGAACTTTAAATCCACTTCCAAAATCTATAAAATCCAAATTTTTGAAATTCCTGGCTGTTTCAAATAGAATCTCAGAAGCGTATAGGAATACATCGATATCCAATATATCACTACCTGTATGCATATGGATTCCATTTATATTCATTTTGGTAAGCTCCACGATGCGCAATAAATGCGGTATTTGGTGAATGCTGATTCCAAATTTGGAATCAATATGACCAACAGATATTTTGGAGTTTCCACCTGCCATAACATGTGGATTTATTCTGATGCAAACCGGAATATCGGGATGTTTACTTCCAAATTGTTCCAGAATGGAAAGGTTATCTATATTAATTCTCACCCCCAATTTGGCAGCCTCCTCAATTTCTTCCAAAGAAACACCATTAGGTGTGAAAATGATGGATTCAGGTTTAAAACCTGCCAATAGTCCTAATTGGACTTCCTGAATGGAAACCGTGTCCAATCCACTTCCCAAGCTATTCATAAGTTTAAGGATAGTAATATTGGAAAGTGCCTTGGCGGCATAATTAAGTTTCAATTTTTTAACGGTTCCAAAGGCCTTTGTAAGGCGATTGAACTGTGAAGTTATTTTTTCGGAGTCGTAAACATAAACCGGGTCTCCGTAAGTTCTAGCGATTTTTAATAAATCCGTATTTTTCATAACGATAGAATTTTAGCAAATCTAGGGGTATCAAGGCATACCGGCAAATAAATACACGTTAAAATAAAAAATACAACAAATTGTGTTAAATATAACATTTTGAAAATAATTTTCTTTGTTTCCTTTCCAATAGCTTTGTAATTTAGAGGAATATGAAACTACCGTTATTTCCCCTTAAATCTATTTTCTATCCTGGAGAGACCGTACCGTTACATATCTTCGAGCCAAGGTATAAACAATTGATTAGGGATTGTAGGGAAGAGGCTATGACTTTTGGTATTCCGGTATTTTTCAACAACAAATTGGAATATGGTACCGAAGTTCAATTGGTTGAAGTTGTAAATACATATGAAGGGGGCGAAATGGATGTGGTCTGTGTAGCTCGGCAGGTTTTCAAGCTACTTTCATTTGAACCGGAAATGGGAGAAAAACTATATCCCGGAGGAACCGTAGAGTTTTTGGAGTACGATTATATTGCGCCATCCAGTCATAAGACCGAAGTGGTTGATAAGATTCAACAACTGTACGCCATTATGGAAATACCGGATACAAAAATAGATGTGGCAAAATATAATAGTTTCGTTTTGGCCCATAAAATAGGACTATCCTATGAAGAGGAATATGAGCTATTGAAGATTGCCAAGGAAAAAGAGCGCCTTGATTTTATATATAGCCATTTGGTTTCTACTATTAAGGTACTGTCACAGGTAGAAAGGACTAGAAAAATAATAGAATTAAACGGCCATTTTAAGAATTTTGATCCGCTTGATTTTAAAAATGTTGAAATGTAATGGAGTCTATTTTAAAAGTTTCCTTTTTTCTCTAATCAATTAATCAAGTTTAATTTTCAATTATTACCGTGTCTTTCCTATTTTTGCCCAACAAATAAAACTACCCTATATATGAACCTTCACGAGTATCAAGGAAAAGAGATATTAGAAAGCTTTGGCGTTCGCATTCAAAGAGGAATAGTGGCACACAATGCAAAAGAGGCGGTTGACGCTGCAAAGCAGTTGACAGCTGAAACAGGAACTGGATGGCATGTGATTAAGGCCCAAGTGCACGCCGGTGGTCGTGGAAAAGGTGGTGGGGTGAAATTGGCCAAAAACCTTAAGGAAGTAGAAGAGTTGGCAGGGCAGATTATAGGTATGAACTTGGTTACCCCACAAACTTCGGCAGAAGGTAAAAAAGTTCACCAAGTTTTGGTGGCAGAGGATGTTTACTATCCTGGTGATAGTGAAACCAGTGAATTCTATATGTCCGTTTTGCTGAATAGGGGCACAGGAAGAAATATGATCATGTATTCTACCGAGGGAGGAATGGATATAGAGGAAGTTGCCGAAAAAACCCCGCATTTAATTTTTACGGAAGAAATTGATCCTGCAACAGGTTTATTGGGTTTTCAGGCCAGAAAGATCGCCTTTAATTTAGGATTATCGGGAACGGCGTTTAAGGAAATGACAAAATTTGTAACGGCTTTATATAAGGCATACGTTCAAAGTGATTCCAGTATGTTTGAAATCAATCCCGTATTAAAGACATCGGACGATAAAATTATGGCTGTAGATGCTAAGGTTTCCATCGATGATAATGCTTTATATCGAAGGAAGCAATATGCCGAAATGCGCGATTTAAGGGAGGAAAATCCTATTGAAGTTGAAGCTAGGGCCGTTGGTCTTAACTATGTTGATTTAGATGGTAACGTAGGTTGTATGGTCAATGGTGCAGGTTTGGCAATGGCCACTATGGATTTGATTAAAATGGCCGGTGGTGAACCTGCGAACTTTTTGGATGTGGGGGGTACCGCCGATGCTAAAAGGGTAGAAGAGGCTTTTAGAATCATCTTAAAAGATCCTAATGTAAAAGCCATTCTTATCAATATTTTTGGAGGAATTGTTCGCTGTGATAGGGTAGCCCAAGGTGTGGTAGATGCCTATAAGAACATGGGTGATAGCATTAAAGTCCCTATTATAGTTCGTTTACAAGGGACAAATGCAGAAATGGCCAAAGAGATTATAGATAACTCCGGTTTGGCCGTTCATTCAGCTGTTCAGTTTAAGGAAGCTGCGGATAAAGTAGAGGAAGTATTGAAATAGTTTCCTTTATTCCAAATAATAAGTATAGAAGGCAATGTTAACTTAACATTGCCTTTTTTCATTTCCTGTGTAGATGCATTGCACATTTGCCACAAATTTGTTGACATTCAGTAAAATTTTTGATGTGCCTTAGAAATCCTTTAAAGAAATTTGTGAATTTCTTTTGTGGTTTATCGTGGCCAAGATTAAGCATAGATTAACTATTTGAAATTTCAGTTAAGACTTTCTATAATTGACTTCCAAAATCATTTTCCCCATAACTTTGACTTGAGTTTAAAAGGGATGATTTTGATTAAAAAAATGTTAAAACTAAGTTTTGTTGTAACATTCTCATTTTTGAGGCGTCTTTTTAATAAATCATCATCAATCAATTATTAATCAGCTTTCTTAACTGAAAGTCAAAAAACAACAAGTCATGAGAAAATTAAGTTTAGTTTTTGTAGCAGCTTTCCTAATCGCAACAGGTAATGTATTGGCCAACGACACTGAAGGTGTAAAGCCAGAGAAAAGTCTTTCAAGTCAAATCTCCAACATGCTTAGGGATAATTCCTTTTCCGATATGGAATCCGATTTAACGGCCCAAGTAAGATTTACACTGAATAGTGAAGGAGAGATCGTTGTGCTGTCAGTGGATACAGAAAGTGTCAACTTGGAACGATTTGTAAAAGGTAGGCTTAACTATCAAAAAGTGGACATTTCCAAGGTTGAGGAAGGCAAACTATTCACTGTACCTGTTAGGATAGCATCTTAAGTGTTTAAAAAAAATCTAACGAAAAGTCCGGATTCCATTGGAATCAGGACTTTTTTTTGTTTTTATACTTTACGTTGCTCAAATTTCTATCCACGTTTTTCAGTTGTTTGCTTTTAAAACTTTTTGGATTTGGTTTTTTGTGAATCGATTCCGCACCAAGAAGAACTTCTCCCGGTATTTTTGGATCTTCCTTGGTGCCTCTTAAATAGATAACCAGGCCATTCAAGAAATTACGCAATATTTGGTCTCCGCATTCCACATAATTGGGGTGATTCTCCTTTCTAAAAAAGGCTCCTAATTCACTTTTTGATATCTTAAAGTCTACCAATTCCAATATGGCAACAATTTCATCATCCCTTAACCTTAGGGCAACCCGTAATTTCTTAAATATGTCGTTGTTGGTCATTTTTATAAAATTTCATGCAATTTATCATTATTAATTCATTTGTTAGGCCTTAGTCCTTTAACGAATGCTAAAATGACATATAAAAGTTAAATATCTATTTTTCAATGGGTAGTCTATACTATTATTGGAATTTTGATGTTATTTCAATAGCCGTACATGGATAATGGAAAGTTCTATGAACACCTTTAAGGAAAAACTAAGTATTCTTTCGGAAATGATTGCTTTTGCAAGGATAGATGATACCCTAAAGCAATCTGAATACGATTTTCTTTTTAATGTGGCCCAAAGTCTGGATATAAGTAAAAAGGAGTTCGATGCCCTATTCCAAAAGGAAGTGGAGCATGTTATTCCCAAATCCCAAGCGGATAGGTTGGTACAATTTAATCGTCTTATTCTATTAATGAACATTGATGATAATAACAACCTGAAAGAAATAGAACGTCTACATGATATAGGTTTAAGAATGGGATTGCCTCCATCAGCAATTGAACAGGTATTGTCCATTATGCATAAATATCCCAATAAGATTGTACCACCGGAAGTAATCATTAATATATTCAAGGCCCACTATAATTAGGACCAGGAATTAAAGCCCTCCTTAATTTTGGTAAGATCCCTTGAGTTTTTAATTTGAAGCTCCAAGTCTTTTTTAATGTTAATGATTTCCTCCTGTATAGCCTCACTTTGATTGGAGTTAATCACATGCTCACCCAGTTTATTTAACATGAACAGTAATTTTTGGGATACTATGATATCCCCTAGGCAATAAGGTCTATAAGTAGCCAATACATTAAAGAGAACCTCGGAAAAAGTATTTCGTTCAGCATAAACTCTCAATGCTTTCTTATCGTCCATCCAATACTCCAATTCATTGATTTGCATCAATAAAGAAAATAATTCAGTTAGGTAATCTATACTGTTTAAGGCGGTGCCTGGATCATTTATACCTGGAGACATGGCCTTAATTCCAATCTCGGAAATCTGCCTAAAACCATAAATATAATTCTCCCCGGTAAGCTCTTCACTCGAAAAAATTAGGGATTTAAGAATTTTGCCCTTAACCTCTTCTGAAATAGGTTTATTGGTCATTAAACCCTTAAATCCTTTTAATACGAATTGTCCTTTTCTAAATTTGAGAACTATTTTTAAGTCATTGTCCTTACAGGTTTCCAGAAGGTCACTTGATAAAATACCTTGAAAGTAACCTGTAGTATCTATAGTGTTTAGGGACCAATTCTCTTGACTTGGAAACGCCTTAAATTCTTGGTTATCAATAATATTTTGAAGTTTATTCTTGGTGTTTAAATGTATGGAGTTCAATATTGTACCCACTTTAATGGATTGGGATATGTTGTGAATAAAATAAATAAAAGCGGCAAGGCATAGAATGGTAAGGATAATGGCAATCAATACGGAAAATCCAGGAGTTTGATAATTTGACTTTGTCGGTTCTATGGAAACAAGAATAAAAATATTATACAGGATTACCGCAAGGTATAGCCCTAATACGATTTGATGTTTTTCATTTGAAATAATACCCGGTAGTACCCTTGGGGAAAAATTACTGGAGGCTTGGTTTAGTAAAATCATTACCATAGAAAAACTAAATACCATCAATGATATAAGCCCCCCAATTAGGGTGCTAAGTAGTGTTCTTGCGGTTTCCGTGTTATCTATCACCAGTCCGGGAGCTATATCCATCAAGTATTCGGATATATGACGTTGTTCCATATAAATGAGAAGAAAAGCAAACAGTACCCCTATAATGGAAATGAGGGAGGGATAGAAAGCAATCTTGCTTCTGACTCTATGAAAGATGTTTTTTATACGGTTCATTAGTCGTGGCTTGGTTAAATCTAATAACAACCGCATCGGTTTCTTATATATAACACATTTTAAATGGACTCAAAAACACTTAAATGACATATTGACACTATTAAAACATAAAAATGAGACATATTGGCGTAAAAATTCGATTGGTATATGATTTGTCTTATGGTATGCGTAATAAAGTTTAATCTTAAAAAATTATATAGCCATGAGTTTAATAAAAAGAAATGACGTTTTGTTTCCTTCATTTATGAATGAAATCTTTAAACCAGATTGGTTCGGTGGGATGGAAAATTTCAATGCTGCCGTTCCCGCTGTCAACATCAAGGAAAATGAAACCGGTTTTGAGTTGGAATTATCCGCACCGGGTAGGAAAAAAGAGGATTTCAATATTGAGATCGATGATAATTTATTGACAATTTCTTCCGAAACAAAATCAGAAAATGAGACCAAGGAAGAAAATTATACCAGAAGGGAGTTTGGTTATACTTCTTTCAAAAGATCGTTTACGTTACCCGAATCGGTAGATGAGGAAAAAATAGGCGCCTCTTACGAAAACGGTATATTGAAATTTACATTACCAAAGAAAGAAGAGGCATTGCCTAAGCCTAAAAGGTTGATAGAGCTTTCTTAAAAGTAATTATGAATCCATTTCTGGATTTCATGATGTTTGGTTGAGTTGGTTAGTTAGAAAGTGTCCTGAATTTCAGGACACTTTTTTTATAACTTATGGGTAAGAAGGGCCAAACAGGTCATAATACCTTCCCTTAAATTGCCCAGCCGAATATTTTCGTTGGGTCCATGAATGGCATTGTCAGGATTTGGTATACGAATGGATACCGCAGGTAATTCCAGAGTTTTAATAAATGGGGCAATAGGTTGGGAGCCACCCGTAGTTCTCATATTCACTACTTTTTCCCCAAAAACACTGGACATGGATTGATTTAAAAACTCCCCAATTGGACTATCCATTTCTGTCCTAAAAGGGTGAGAGCCCAAACGATACCTAAACGAGGCCAGTTTTGGATATTTAAGTCTTTCCTCGTTCGAAGGAAGTGAGTCCACAATGTGATATCCAAAATTTTCAATATGGTCTTTAAGTAACTTTATTTGTCGCTCCCCCGGAGTTTCAGGTACCAATCGCATATCGATTTCGATAATTACCTCAGAAGGTATGATGGTACGTACCTCCTTTTCAACCCACGCTGCTTTTAAGCCTCTGATGTTCAAAGACGGGTACTGCAATGATTCCTGATAATTTGAGGCTACCTTATCGGGATTTGCAATTCCAAGATTAATCAAGGTGCTATCCAAATTTTCAGGAATGGAAGCAAGACTTTTCCTATCCTTATCGGTGAGTTGAACACCATCATAAAATCCGGGGATGGTTACTTTGCCCTTTTCGTCCTTCATACTGGCAATGAGTCGGGATGCCTCAAAGACGGGATTGGGTGCGAAGTTTCCATATTGTCCACTGTGCAATGCGTATTTTGGGCCGAAAATTTTTATTGTGGCAGTAGCAATTCCTCTGGCTCCATAGGTTAATGTTGGTAAGTTGGATAAATGACGTGTACCATCCATGATAAACAACATCTCCGCATCCAATAATTCCCTGTTTTGTGCAACCGCTTTTGGTAGGTCCGGTGACCCCAATTCTTCCTGAAAATCCATAATGACCTTGATGTTATATTCAGGTTTTATTTTTTTAGATTGAAGAATTTGTAGTGCGGATATCAATGAAATTGCCGGTCCTTTTGAGTCGGATGCGGAACGTGCAAAAATGCGCCAATCCAGGTCGATATTTTCGTTCAATTTTTTGAAGTCGATTGCCTTCCAATTGCCATCTTTCTTTTCCTTTAAAACAGGAGAGAACGGATTGGGTTGGAACCACTTTGTGGTATCGACAGGTTGACCATCGATCTGTAAATAGAACAAGACAAACTTTCTGTTTTTGTGATAAACTTTTTCGGCAAATAGGAGAGGGGCGCCATCCGTATTGATAGTTTGGGTTTTAAATTTTAAATCAGAAAAAACACTATCGCACCAAGCTAAATTTGTAGCTATTTGTTCTGGGTAATTACCATCATTTGGAAGTGTTAAAAAATGTCGTAAATTGGTAATCGATTCAATGAATTTTTCATCAGTCAATGCTTCGATTTTTTCAGCCGATACATTTTGAGACCAACTTTCCTGACAGAAAGCTAGAGGAGTCAAAATCGATAAAAACAACCATTTTTTCATT
>JAUIGC010000089.1 GCA_030429835.1 Bacteroidia bacterium | reverse complement strand
GAACAGGGATATTTTATTTTCCTTCGGACAGGAGAAACAATCTCAATATTTAGTAGGTTTCGCGCTGGAAACCGAGAACGAAATCGAAAACGCCAAAGAAAAGCTAAAGCGCAAGAATTTGGACGCCATCGTGTTGAACTCGCTGAACGACCAAGGTGCGGGATTTGGAGGGAATACCAATAAAATTAGCTTTATAGATACCAATTTGGATATCCAAACGTTTGAATTAAAAACCAAGGCCGATGTGGCCAAGGATATCCTTAATGAAATCGTTAAAAGACGACATGCGTAACCTGTTCACCATTTTAATTCTAGTTATAACCTTTGTTTCGCTTCGCGCGCAGGAATTGAACTGTACGGTAACCATAAACTCCGATCAGGTTTCACAGACCAATCAGCAAATATTTAAAACCTTGGAGCGCTCCTTGAGCGATTTTGTGAACAAGAACAAGTGGACGAATAGGGTGTATAAGGAAAATGAACGGGTAAATGCCCAAATGTTCATTACGATTACGGACTATGAATCTGACCGTTTTAGCGGTAATATTCAAATACAGTCTTCACGCCCCGTTTACAATACTTCGTATGAAAGTCCGGTGTTTAATTACAAGGACAATCAATTGAACTTTCAATACATAGAATTCCAACCTTTGGTATTCAATGAAAATGTGTTCGAGTCCAATCTAGTGGCCGTAGTGGCTTACTATGTGTACGTGATTTTAGGCTTGGATGCCGATACTTTTTCTTTGGAAGGCGGCACTGAATTTTACAGAAAGGCACAGAGCATTGTCACCCAGGCCCAAGGAAGTAATTATTCCGGATGGACACAAACTACAGATAGAAGTCGGTTTGAATTGGTAGATAATTTGCTTTCCAACACCTATAAGGAGTACAGGGTTGCCATGTATAATTACCATAGAAAGGGCTTGGATATTTTAGCGGACAACAACAGTACCGGTAAGCAGATTATTGCAGGTACCATGAAATTGTTCGAAACTATGATCAATAGAAGGCCCAATGCTTTTTTGATTCAGACTTTCTTCGATGCCAAATCTGAGGAAATTCAAAATATCTTTTCAGATGGTCCCAAGGTAGATATCGTTAAGTTAAAGGAGACCCTCAACAAAATTGCCCCTTTATATTCCAGTACCTGGAACGATATTAAATATTAATTTTTTTGTCTATTTGTTAGGGAACTAGGGTTAAGTGAACTTGTATGTTAAAACATGCATGCCACATGAATTTGCTTCTTGCCTTTATATTTTGTTTTTTCCAACAACTAACAACTAATGGCTAAAAGCCAAAAGCTATATTGAACTTGATTCTTGAGTTTGACCTTGAATTTCATACTTGAAATAGATTACCTTTGGTTTTCAAAAATTTTAAGATTTGTTATCCAATCTTTCCATAGATAATTACGCTTTGATCGATAGCTTGGAAGTAAGCTTGGACAGCGGTTTTACAATAATCACCGGTGAGACCGGTGCAGGAAAATCCATATTCTTGGGCGGTCTTTCCCTGGTTTTGGGAAAACGGGCCGATTTGTCCTCATTACGGGATAAGGAAAGAAAATGTGTTATTGAGGCCTATTTTGTAATTAAGGATTATGGGTTAAAGTCCTTTTTTAAGGAGAACGACCTGGATTACGAGGACAGTACGGTAATACGGCGGGAGATTCTGCCTAGTGGAAAATCCCGTGCATTTATAAATGATACTCCGGTGACCTTAGATGTACTTTCCGAATTAGGTGATCGGTTGATTGACATCCATTCCCAACATCAAACGCTACGGTTGACTGAAAATGATTTCCAATTAAAATTGATTGATGCCTTAGCGGATAATACTGGACGTCTTTTGGATTTTAGAAAGACCTTATCCAAATATTCTTCTACCAAAAAGGAACTTAATGACCTTCAAGAATTTCAGAACAATGCCTTGAAGGAACAAGACTATAACGATTTTCTTTTGGCCGAATTGGAAGCTGCACCCTTAAAGGAGGGTATTTTGGAGGAGTTGGAAGAACAGTACGAGCAGTTGAACAATGTGGAGCTTATCATGGAGGAGCTTTCCAAGGGTGAGCAATTGTTGAACAATGAACAAATCGGTTTAACGACCTTGTTGTCCGAATTAAAAAATACCCTTTCCAGATTGTCGGGTTTTGGCAAGCAATATGAAAATTTACATGAGCGTATCCAATCTGTTTTTATAGAAATGGATGATATCAATACTGAACTACAAAGATTTCAGGATGGAGTTGAATCGAATCCCGCGCTTTTGGAAGAAACCAATACCAAATTGCAGTTGTTGTACAATCTACAGAAAAAGCACGGCGTTTCAGAGATTTCAGAGTTGATTCAAATTAGGGAGGAGCTTTCCCAAAAAGCATTTGAAACGGCCCATGTAGACGAGAAAATTTCGATAAAAACCAGAGAGTTGCAGGATTTGGAGTCCTCCTTGGAAGAACAGGCTCTTGTGCTTAGGGAAAAGAGAAATGCCGTTATTCCCGATTTAAAAAAGCAATTAGAATCGGATTTGTTCCACCTAGGCATGCCCAGCGCTTCCTTTAGCATTCGGTTGGATAGTGTAGATTCTTTCAAAACCAATGGCATGGACAATCTTTCTTTTTTATTTACCGCCAATAAGGGTAGCGATTACGGGGAGTTAAAAAAAGTTGCCTCTGGAGGTGAACTTTCCAGGATCATGCTGGTCATCAAGGCTATTTTAGCAAAGTATGAAAAATTGCCCACCATTATGTTCGATGAAATAGATACGGGTGTTTCTGGTGAAATTTCGAATAGAATGGCCGATATTATGAAGGAAATGAGCAAGGACATGCAGGTATTTTCCATTACCCATCTACCCCAAGTGGCCTCTAAGGGAAACCATCATTTTAAAGTATTTAAAACCGATGAGCCTGCAGGAACAAGAACCAATATGCGCAAGCTTTCCGATGAAGAACGCGTATTGGAATTGGCCCAAATGCTGGGCGGCAATAATGTGTCGGACTCGGCACTAGCGCACGCCAGACAATTGTTAAATTAAATGCATCCGCTTAAAATCGGATTGGTATATTTTAAATATCTTTGCCCTATTAACAACGCTAAGAACCAACAAGCATGGCTTATAATTTATTAAAAGGAAAAAAAGGAATCATATTTGGCGCTTTGGATGAAAATTCAATTGCGTGGAAAACGGCACAACGTGTTCATGAGGAAGGTGGAACCTTTGTCTTGACCAATGCACCCATAGCCATGAGAATGGGGCAGATTAAGGAATTGGCCGAAAAGACAGGTTCCGAGATTATTCCTGCCGATGCTACAAACGAGGTGGATTTGTCCAACTTGGTGACAAAGTCCATGGAAATTTTGGGTGGTAAGTTGGATTTTGTACTTCATTCAATAGGTATGTCCGTTAATGTTCGAAAAGGGCGGTCATACACAGATGAAAATTATGACTTTACAGCAAAAGGGTGGGACGTCTCAGCACTTTCATTCCATAAAGTAATGCAGTCCCTCTATAAAAACGACGCCATGAACGAATGGGGAAGTATTGTTGCCTTGACCTATATGGCCGCTCAGCGAACTTTTCCTGATTATAACGATATGGCGGACAATAAGGCCTACTTGGAGTCGGTGGCGAGAAGCTTTGGATACTTCTTTGGCAAGGAGAAAAAAGTTCGGGTAAACACCATTTCCCAATCACCGACAGCAACCACTGCTGGTCAGGGAATAAAGGGTTTTGATGGTTTCATCAACTATGCGGAAAAAATGTCGCCGCTCGGTAATGCAACGGCTCAGGATTGTGCAGACTATACCATTACCTTATTCTCGGACTTGACTAGAAAAGTGACTATGCAGAATCTTTTCCACGATGGTGGCTTTTCCAACACAGGGGTCAGTCAGGAAGTCATAGATAAATTCTAAAAAGGTATTCAGGGATTTCTGGGGCTTTAATTACTTGAAAGTTTGAAATGAATGTATCATTCTCGTTTATAATTCCAGTATTTAATAGACCCGATGAAATTAAGGAACTTTTGGAAAGTCTTCTATTACAAACCTATTCCAAGGGTTTTGAAGTGGTCATTGTAGAAGACGGCTCTACAATTCCTGCAAAGGATGTTGTGGAAATTTTTAGGAATCGACTCAATATTTCTTACTATCAAAAATCCAATTCAGGACCAGGGGATTCCCGCAATTATGGTATGCAATTGGCTCATGGGAATTATTTTATCGTTTTGGATTCTGATTGCATTCTACCGCCCCAGTATTTGGAGGAAGCAGAAAAAAGCCTTTCTGAGGAATTTGTTCATTGTTATGGGGGACCGGATGCGGCCCACCCATCCTTCAGTGATGTACAAAAGGCCATAAATTACGCAATGACTTCTTTTTTAACCACTGGAGGTATAAGGGGAAGAAAGGATGCGGTAAATAAATTTCAGCCGAGAAGCTTTAATATGGGTATTTCAAAGGAAGCCTTTGAAAAAACAGGAGGCTTTGGAAACATCCATCCGGGTGAGGATCCAGACCTTACCATTCGTATTTGGGAAAAGGGATATGAAACCAAATTGATACCTGAAGCCTTCGTATATCATAAAAGAAGAATCGACTGGAACAAATTTTATATGCAAGTGAAAAAATTTGGATTGGTAAGACCTATATTGAACGCTTGGCACCCAAAAACCACAAAATTGACCTATTGGTTTCCTACCATTTTTATAGTGACTTTGTTGTTATCCATTGCATTCGCTTTTTTTGGTTTTAAGACGCTTCTTTACTGCTTTATTTTCTATTTTTCGGTATTGTTTGTAGATGCAATTTTAAGTACCAAAAGTCTAAAAGTAGCGTTTATGGCCTTATTTGCAACCCTAGTGCAATTTACGGGCTATGGATTTGGATTTTTAAAGTCAGTAATTTATACTACGGTCAGTAACAAACCTGCAGAGGTGCTTTTTCCAAAATTGTTTTTTAAAACCAAAAACGAGTTGTGATTATAGAAAGAATAAAAGCGGGTCTAAAGAAGCGAAAAGTCAAGGTCTTCTTGGTTTTTTTATTCTTTTCATTCTTGGCCTGGTTTGTCAATAATCTAGCCCAAACCTTTGTGGGAACAACTTCCTTTAGTTTGAATTATGTTAACGTTCCCAAAGAATTTCTTTTGAAAGAAATTCCAAAAAACCAACTACAGGCAAGAATCAGGGCAGTGGGATTTCAGTTTATTGGTTTTGGAATCCGAAAGAAAAACATTCAAATCGATCTGGCCGAAGTAAGGAAGAAAAATAATAGATATTTTATCCCTCCATCGGTTTACCGAAGACAGGTTCAAAGTCAGTTGTCCAATGATATGGAATTACTGGAGATGGACAGCGACACTATCTTTGTAAAGTTTACCTCCCTGGAATCGAAAGAAGTTCCTGTTTTGCCAAGACTTAATATTACGTACGCAAAAAACCATGCCTTGATAGATTCCCTTATTATTGAACCAAAAACAATAACGATAAACGGACCCAAAGCACAAATTGATACCATAGAAAGTGTACGTACCTCTTACATGGAGTTGCTGAATGTAGAAGCTAATTTCTCCCAAAATCTGACCTTGGTAAAATCAAGGGAGCTGCAGGATACCAATTTTGAACCTTCATCGGTCACAATTTCCGGAAAGGTATATCGGTTTTCGGAACAGGTATTTGATGTGCCTGTAGTCATGAAGAACCTACCGGATAGTGTTCAAGTTAGAATGTTTCCCGATGTGGTTCAGATAGTTTGCCAGGCACCTTTGGATGTTCTTAAGGATATTTCTCCCGGAGATTTTTTAGTCGTAGCAGACTATGACCAACTAGCAGAAACCGACCAGAATGTTTTGCCTTTGGTCTTGGAAGAAAAACCGGCAAACATTAATAATGCCGACCTAAAAAGTAAAGAAATAGAATTCATCTTAAAAAAGGAATAAAATATCGTCCCTTAGTTGTGGCTCCAAATGGATGGAGTAGATGATGTTTTATAATGGACCTTTTGATATTACAAGAAGGAATACATGAAAATTATTGGACTTACAGGGGGGATTGGCAGTGGTAAAACCACAGTGGGAAGAATGTTCGAAAAACTGGGTGTTCCCGTTTATAATTCAGATTGGGAGGCTAAAAAATTAATGAATTCCTCCAAAGCGATCAGAAGTAAGATAAAGGCTTTGTTTGGTGAATTAGCTTATCAGGATGGAAAATTGAATAGGCCCTTTATTGCCAAGACCGTTTTTAAAGATAAGTCCTTGCTGGAGAAATTAAACAAGATTGTACACCCGGCCGTTAGAAAACATTTTTCAAAATGGTGCACCAAACAAGACCATAATTATGTAATTCAGGAAACGGCGCTATTATTTGAGAACAGGGCCCAGGATTTATATGATAAGGTGGTATTGGTTACCGCCCCCAAGGAAGTAAGAATAGATCGATTATTAAAGCGAGACCATAGTACCCGTGAGGACATATTGGCGAGAATGGACAATCAATTGGAGGATAGGGAAAAGGTATTGTTGGCAGATTTTGTCATCGAGAATACAGATCTGGATAAAACCAGCAATCAAGTGGCAGAAGTAAACCGTGCCATCCTTGATTTTTGCTAAGGTGCCTAAATTTTAACATTTGTGTTAAGGTTTGGTTAAACGTGTTAAGGGCTTCCCTGTAAATAATTAATTTTAACATTATAATGAATAAGAGGTTATTTGTACTCTTGGTAGTTCTAATGAGCCTTTCTCTCATTGGATTGATTTTCGTTCAAAGTTTTTGGATAAAAAAATCCGTTGAGAACAAGGAGGAGCAATTTTCAAATGTTGTTTCGGAAGCGCTCAACAGTGTTACCAATCAGATAGAGGAGCGGGAGAAAAAAAATTACTACGATAGGTATCTGTATGCTAAAGATAGTATCGGGGAATTAAAAGAAACCCAATTTAGAAATTTCTTTTTCATAGACCGGGATGTCAATTCCAACGAGATATTGTTATACGAACATGGGATTCTTGAGGAAGATTACGGCATTTCATCAACGTTCTTTGATAACGGTGAGGTGGGTGATACCACATTCATCAAAAACTATACGACCAAGCGGACCACCTCTATTTTTAGGGAAGACTATGATATAGATGGTAAGGCGCTTCGATTGACACCTATTCAAAGAATAGAAAAAATTGGAGGGCTTAGGGATGTGGACAAATTGGCCATGGAAGATCTTTTTACTACATGGGCAAAACGAGTTCCCATTCATAAGCGTGTTTCTAAACAGGAAATTGAGCTGTTGGTGCAAAGGGAATTGGAAGATAGGGGAGTGGATATTGGTTTTGAATATGGAGTCTATAGTAATGGTCTGCCCACAAAACTAAAATCAAGGAAATTCAAATACTCCGAAGCGAATATTTATAAATCTCCGTTATTTACGGATTTTGACGGTGTATCCAATTTTGACCTTTTGGTTTCTTTTCCAAAGAAAAAGCGCTTTTTGGTACAATCCATTTTGGGTCTTGCCTTATTGTCATTGTTGTTCACATTAATAATTGTCGTCGCCTATTCTGGGGCGATATACCAATTGATCAGACAAAAACAGATTTCCGAAATAAAATCGGATTTCATCAATAACATGACCCATGAATTCAAGACACCCATTGCTACGATTAATCTAGCGGTGGAAGCCATAAGGAATCCAAAGGTGATTACGGATCAAGAAAAGGTTTCTCGGTACTTGCAAATGATAAGGGACGAGAACAAGCGTATGCACGCACAGGTTGAGAACGTACTGAGAATTTCCAAGTTGGAAAAAAACCAATTGGATATTAGTAAGGATAGGGTCAATGCACACGACATAATAGAAGACGCTATTACCCACGTAGAGCTGATTGTACAGGATAGAGGAGGATATATAGAAACCCATTTGAATGCAGAACGTTCCGAAGTTTTGGCCAATGAAATGCATTTTACGAACGTCATCGTGAACATTTTGGACAATGCAATTAAATATTCTTTAGATGCCCCAAAAATAGACGTATTTACGGAGGTCGTTAAAAACAATATAGTAATAAAGGTTCAGGACCAAGGAGCGGGAATGAGCAAAGCCGTATTAAAAAGAGTTTTTGAGAAATTTTATAGAGAACATACAGGAGATATTCACAACGTTAAAGGTCATGGACTTGGTCTTGCGTACGTAAAAAAAATAGTAGATGATCATCAAGGGGAGGTATATGCGGAAAGTGAAAAAGATAAAGGAAGCACTTTCTACATTAAACTGCCTTTAATTTAAAAATTATGGAAACAGTTAACAAAAAAATACTTTTAGTAGAAGATGACCCAAACTTTGGAATAGTTCTTAAGGACTATTTATCCATGAACGATTTCGACGTTACCTTGGCCAAGAATGGGATGGAAGGATTTGAGAAGTTTAAGAAGGACAATTTTGATATCTGTATTCTAGACGTCATGATGCCTTACAAAGACGGTTTTACCTTGGCAAAGGAGATTAGGGAAAAGAATGAAAATGTCCCTATTGTTTTTTTGACGGCAAAAACTATGAAAGAGGATGTTTTAAAGGGATATAAGGCCGGTGCCGATGATTATCTTAACAAACCTTTTGACTCTGAAGTTCTTTTAATGAAAATTAGGGCCATACTTCAAAGAAAGGCGTCGAGCAGTTTGGCGGATAGTAAGAAATTTGAATTTGAGATTGGTGGTTTTCATCTAAATTCAAAATTGAGATTCTTAAAGTATAAGGATGAGGAGTCTATAAAATTATCCCCGAAAGAAAATGAACTTTTACGACTTTTGGCACTACATGAAAATGACCTTATGCCTCGTGAATTGGCGTTGACGAAAATTTGGAGGGATGACAATTATTTTACCTCAAGAAGTATGGATGTGTACATCGCAAAACTTAGAAAATATCTAAAACGTGATGAAAACGTGGAAATCTTGAATATCCATGGTGAAGGTTTCCGTTTGGTAATCAAAAACGAAGACGAGTAGTTGAATCCTACAGCATAAAGAAAAAGCACCCATAAAGGTGCTTTTTTTTAGTTATTAAGTTGGGTAATTGCCTGGGCCACTATTTCTTCCGGAGTTTGATCAATTGAAATTATAATAGCGCCTTCAGGTTCTTCCAAGGTTTCAAATTGTGATTTCAATAATTCCTTGGGCATGAAATGTCCTTTTCTTTGGCTTAGCCTGTTGCTAATTCGTTCCAGGGAACCCTTCAGAAAAAGAAAGGTGGCACTTTGTTCTAAACCCTTTCTTAAGATTTCCCTATACTTGGCCTTTAAGGCGGAGCACACAATTACAGCACCTCCTTGCTCGTGATCTTTTGCCAATTCATTTAAGGTGTTTAACCAGCCTATTCTATCTTCGTCATTTAGCGGTATGCCCTTCGTCATTTTATCAATATTGGATTTTGGATGATAATGGTCACCATCAAAAAAAGGATAGCCGAGTTTATCCGCCAAGAGTGAACCAATAGTTGATTTGCCACTACCGGAAACTCCCATAACATAAATAATTTTAGGTACGTTCATATTGTAACTCCATAACGGCCTTATCCATCATGGCTAGAATTTCATTTTCTTTATAATTGTAATCGACATAGAGCGTTTCCAGATTCTTTTTGAACCAGGTATTTTGTCTTTTCGCAAACCGTCGGGTGTTTTTTTTAATTTCGGAAATGGCAAAATCCAGTGTCCAGTTGCCATCCAAATACTCAAAAAGCTCTTTGTACCCAACTGTTTGTAGGGCATTTAAATCTCTACTATCTTTTAATAATTTAACTTCATCAAGAAGACCTTCCTCCATCATAAGATCAACCCGTTCATTTATTCTTTCATAAACCACGCTTCGTTCGGCCTGTAAACCCAACGATAAAACTTTAAAATTTCTTTTACCCTTCGGCTTGTTCAAAAAGGTAGAGTAGGGTTTTCCCGTACCTATACATATTTCCAAGGCCCTAATGAGCCGATGCGGATTATGAATATCGATTTTGTTATAATGTTTAGGATCTAATTTACTGAGCATATCTTGTAATACTTCGATGCCATTATTCGCCAACTTTTTGTTCAGGTCTTCACGAATACTTTTTTCTACTTTAGGAAATTCATCCAGTCCTTTTGTTATTGCATCTACGTAAAGTCCACTACCACCAACAATGATGACAATTTCATTTTTCCGAAATAATTCATCCAATTTTTTTAAGGCATCCTTTTCAAAATCCCCCACCGAGTAAGGTTCATGAATACTCTTATGTTGAATGAAGTGATGGACCGCCCTGGTTAGTTCATTTGTTGTAGGTACCGCTGTACCGATTGACATTTCCTTGTAAAATTGACGGGAATCCGCCGAAATAATTTCCGTATTAAAATGATTCGCCAAAAGAATACCCAACCTCGTTTTTCCAATGGCAGTAGGTCCCGTTACGGAAATGAGTACTTTATTCATTTAATGGACTTCCGCAGTTATAACAATGAGTGGCATCGTCCCTATGTCCTTCCTTGGCACAAACGGGACACGCTTGGGTATTTACATGCACAAAATGTTCAATATTCTCTTCTCCAGATTGTGATTTGCTTCTTTTTCCAAATTCAACGGTTACGATTCCCGTGGGTACCGCTATTATTCCATAACCCAGTAGCATTATTATGGTTGCAATGAGTTGACCCTGCGGGGTAATAGGTGCTATATCGCCATATCCCACTGTAGTTAGGGTAACAATGGTCCAATATATACTGGTGGGGATACTGGTGAAGCCAGCTTCATCCCCTTCCACAATGTACATAAGAGTACCCAACATTACAGATAATATGAGTACGGCAAAAAGAAATACCGTGATTTTCGCCCTACTAGCTTTTAGTGCACTTTTTAATTGTGAAGCCTCCCCTAAAAACTGAACCAATTTTAAGATTCTAAAGACCCTAAGCAATCGGAAAGCGCGGACCGCCAATAATACTTGTGATCCCGCCAAAATATAGGATAGATAGAGCGGAATGGTAGACAAAAAATCTATGACTCCATAAAAACTGAAAATATATCTGGTGGGTTTCTTTATACAGATAATCCGGGCAAAATATTCAATGGTGAAGAGAATGGTCACGACCCACTCCAAGGTTAACAATGTATTATGGTATTCCGCATCAATACTTTTGACGCTTTCCAGCATAATCAGGAGAACACTAAAAAGAATAAGGATAATCAGAACAATATCGAACCACTTGCCCATGGGTGTATCCGCCTCATAAATAATTTCATGTAGCTTTTGTTTCCAACCTGTATTTTTCTCCTCTTTTTTCAATGAGTTTTACAACGGAATGCTTTTTATTATTTTCTTCTTTCTCAGGTAGGACTCAACAATAAAATTGGCATTTATTGTCCCATCCATAGGCGTTATCAAAGATTCTAAGATATGAATATTATTTATTTGGTGATTAAGGTCATAATAGCCAACCCCTACTAAAGAGCCCTTTCTAATCATAATGACAGCATTCTCGCCAATTTGACGACCCTTGTCCACTAGCAGTACATCCTTATTCTTAAGGCTGTATTTATGAAGTGCCTCCATGACCCTTTTGTTATAGTCTTCCTGATTTTCATTTTGAATACAGGCACCTTTGCATTTTCCTTCGGAAAAATTGGAACAGCTTCCACGTGCCTCACTAATTCCGTTTACCTTATCACAAAGACTAAATTCCTTGGTAATCTTGAACAAATGGTTTTTTGCACTAAATTCACCATTGAAGTAGCCCCAGGAATCAGGACATGAATTTATTTTGGATGACCTTAATTCCAAGTAACCATGTTCATTTTTTGAAAGGCAAAGCGTATGGGAGAACATTCGTTTTCTGGGTATTGAATTGTATTTGGGCCTATTTTTTAAAAGTTCCTGATATTCCTTCAATTGTGC